>DAWR01000094.1 GCA_002506015.1 Candidatus Methanogasteraceae archaeon UBA261
GAGTATGTGATGGGCAATGTGTACGACCATCCCACAGAGGAAGACCTTGCTCAATCCGACGCGTGGAAGCTTATGCACCAGTATAAGGACTATGTGGATCAAGAATGTGGTGACTGCCCTTATGTCGATTTTTGTCGGGGCGGATGCCCATACAACGCCATAGCACCTGCTGATGGTGAAATAAAAGGCGTCGATCCGCACTGTACGGCGTATAAGATGATATTCAAAGAGATAACTGATAGGTTCACCAGGGAGTTATCAGAATCGCCTGATATGTGTATGTCGGGTATGGCAGGTATGCCGATGCCATCTTTTCAACCGGGTCAGGAGAATGGTTCCAAGCCAGGGATACTGGCATTGATGTTCAAGAACCGCTGATCTCTAACGCGCATAATTAACCTGAACGTATGTGTTTAGCTGCGGCAAAAAACCATGAGATTTCACGAGATTACACAGAAATCTTGTGAAATGTACAGGTTATTCGTGCGCGGTTACTTAGTCTCGAATCACCTGCACCAGACTCTTCCAGCCAGCACTCAGTTCGATTGCATTATGCCATCCCGATTTCGCATAGCAATCGACTATCCGAATTTTATCTCCGATATCGAGATGTACATCAGCGTGTTCACCCCATAACGCAGCTCGGACCCTGGTAGCACCGGTTTCATCCGAGACATGGATGTTCATCACCTGGGATGTGCGCCCATCAGCGTGTGTGATCTCCTTTGTCTCTTCGAGCCCGGTCACATAGCCTACAATCGTGCAGGTCTCATCAAGTCCGATGTCAGATAGTGGGGTCACGTTTTCGGTGTAATCCACGGTCTCATCGCTCTTCGTGATGTTTCCGTTATCCCCGATCTGAATCTCTGTTTTGCCGTCGTAGTGGTTCTCGCGCGTGTATCCGCATCCGATCTCTACGCAATCCCCGATATTCAAACTCTCCATGACCTCTGTTCTGTCATCCCAGAGCACGACCTTGGTCTTGCCGGTCTCATCCCCGATCACTATGTCGCCGACTCTGCCAGTACTCTCTGAGCCATCCCTGCGCACGAAAGTGCGGACATCGCTGATCTTCAGCACCTGCCCAACCACGTTCACATCGACCATACCAGCGCTAAGGTCTGCGATAGAATGCTGTGTGACCTGAACTGCGATCTCCTGTGTCGGCTCGATTGTCTCAATTGTCCCGGTTCTGCCAACAGAAACCTCGGTTACACCGGCGTAGCCCTCCTTTGCATAGCCTCCGATCTGCAGGTGCTGTCCGGTCTCGAGTTCGTCAACGGCAGACGCGAGTTCGTCCCAGAGTGAAACCCGCATAGTCCCGGTCTCATCGCCGACCGTGATATTTGCGACCCTGCCTGTTGAGCCGTCGCTGCGTGAGAACTCACGGACGTCCGATACCGAGATGACCTTGCACGTGAAGCAGACGTCGCTGTTATCGGGCGCGATGTCCTTGATTTTTGTAATGGGCGCATCTACTCCAAGTTCCTGGGCAACCAGCAGTGCTGCGGTCTCTTCGTCGCATAACCCGCCCATTGTTCTAACCTTCTCCTCAATCTTCGCCTTAAAGTCGTCGAACGTGATGCGCTCGCCCAGACGTTCGTAAATGTTTGTAACTTCATCCATCAAATCGCCCTATTCCAGTGTTCCGATACCTCTGTGTAGTCCTTCTGGTATTATTGGTTTCTGCGTCCGGAGCACCTCGCCAGACCAAAAACTTTACGACCGCTACGATCAAAAGGAGACCGAAAGCGATGGAAATTGAGACAACCAGCCACAGACAACTCATCGATATCACTGCGTCCCTGGATCAGGAGATCGCTCGCACGGGAGTTGGGACTGGCATCTGTATGGTATACTCGCCGCACACCACAACAGCAATCATTGTAAACGAGAACGAGCACGGACTCGTGGGGGACATACTGAAATCAATCGATGCCATAGTCCCGCAGGATGGGTATGCCCATGACCGAATCGACAATAATGCACGCTCACACCTGCAGGCAGTCATTCTTGGAAACAGCGCATGCATGCCGGTTGCGGAGGGAGGACTGGCTCTCGGAACATGGCAGAGTGTTTTTTTCGTAGAACTGGACGGTCCGAGGAGGCGCAGGCTCACAGTGCGGATCCTCGCGACGAATGATGAATAATCAGACATGAATTATGAAGTATAACACCATCATAATCAACCTCATCGGCGCAGTACTGAGGTTTTTGGGGATGACGATGTTAATCCCGCTCGTGGTTGCGCTCTGGTATGGCGACGATTACAATCCATTCCTATTTTCAGCAGCCATAACATTCGCCGCTGGCACCGTTACCGGTCTGAGAACCTACGAGATCGACGATCTCACAATAAAAGAGAGTTTCACAATTGTTGCGCTCGGATGGTTCTCAGTAGCGCTCTTTGGGTCACTGCCATACATCTTCAGCGGAATATCCCCGCTGGACGCACTGTTTGAGTCGATGTCAGGGTTCACAACAACGGGTTCGACCATACTTCCGGATATCGAAGCATGCTTACCGAGTCTTCTCTTCTGGCGCAGTTTCACCCAGTGGCTTGGTGGAATGGGGATCATCGTGCTCTTCCTTGCAATCCTCCCGAAACTCGCTGTTGCAGGACGCGACATGTTCCGCGCGGAGGTTCCCGGACCAACCAGCGACAAACTGCGACCAAGACTCAGCCAGACCGCAAAGATTCTCTGGTCGGCATACGTGATGCTCTCCGTAGCCGAGGCGATTGCGCTGCGGCTCAGCGGAATGCCGGTGTACGACGCTATATGCACAACCTTCAGCACGATGGCGACAGGTGGGTTCTCGCCCCACTCCGAAAGCATTGCGTTTTACCAGAGCCCCGTAATCGAGGGGATCGTTACCCTCTTTATGTTTATTGCAGGCGCCAACTTCGCATTGCACTACTGGGTGCTGCGCGGCGATCGTAACCGCCTTCTCCAGGATCCCGAGTTCAGGCTGTACGCATGCATCATATCAGTCGTCACACTTATGGTCGCGCTCATGCTGTGGGGCGATCACGGGCTCCACTCAATCAGACTTGCGCTCTTTCAGGTGGTATCGGTCATTACGACCACAGGATTTGCGACGGCGGACTTTGACACGTGGCCCAATGCCGCCAAACTGCTTCTGTTCACGCTCATGTTCATTGGCGGCTGCGCCGGATCAACCGGCGGCGGAATGAAGGTAGTCCGGATACTCTTACTGGTCAAATACGGGTATCGCGAACTGTTCAAGTCCCTCCACCCGCGAGCGATTCTACCGATTCGGATCGGGAAGCAGATGATACCACAAGGAGTTATAGAATCCATATTATCATTCTTTATTTTATACATACTCACATTCGCAGTTGCTTCTGTTGTCCTGAGCATTTTCGGACTGGATATACTCAGCGCGACGAGTGCTGCTGCAACCACACTCGGAAACGTCGGACCCGGATTCAACGTGATCGGTCCTGCCCTGCACTTCGGAGCCATCCACCCGGTCGGGAAGATTACGTTGATTCTCTGCATGTGGATCGGCAGACTCGAGATATTCACGGTACTGGTGTTGCTGATTCCCGAATTCTGGAGAAATTGATATAACCCATCACACCGATGTTTTAAATGTTTGCCGAGGTGGCCCAGCGGACTACGGCGCCGGTCTTGAAAACCGGTGGTGCATAGCACCTCGTGAGTTCGAATCTCACCCTCGGCGTAATTGGGATGCACACAAGAAAGCACCCAAACGGGCGCAAATCAGTTGTGGTTGTGGCGGGGAGTTAACATCTTGCACCAGCATATCACAGGAGTGACCTCCCAATGGCAACATATCCCTTGTGAGTTCTCGTACTGCCGATGCTTGCAACAGCCTTGGCGCACCCCCCCACTTCACAAGCCCGATAGCCCCGCAGCCTCACGCCTCTTCGGAGAGCCGCTCGACCCACTCTGCGACCTCCACCCTCGCGCCAGCACCATCCGATTGCGGAATGTAGGGCTTTATGTCCAGAACCGGTGTTCCATCGATCGCATCAAGCCCCTTCACAATGAGACGGTTTCCATCCCTCTTGACAATCTCGACGACGGTTATTCCGATCGGGTTCGGTCGACGCGGCGTGCAGAGAGCGAATATACCAATGTAAGGCATATCTGCCCGCCCCTTCGGATGCGTCTTCATCCTCACATCACCTGACACTCCTGCCCTGTGCAGAAAGAATATGATCATGGCGTGAGAGAACTCGTCAAGCCCGTCCAGCGCATCTGTGTACTGCTTCTCTAGAACAACCTCTGATTCCACGTGATCCCAACTCCCGACTGCGACGGGATAGTTTACCGGAGACTTCACAATCCCGATCTCTTTTGTCATAAATCTCCCAAACGCATCCGAAACCATCCGAATGTGGTCAAAAGCAAGTTTTGGGATCCGGTCTATATCGAAGAGTTCGGCACCATAAGCATCGGTTCCTGCACAGAGCGTTCCTGACCCACTCGCAAGGTAGCATGCCGAGACCGTGTGCCCGCGCGGGTCTCTCGCCGGGTCTGAGTACACGCCAACAAGCCGCACAATCTTGATATCGAGCCCGGTCTCCTCCTTTGCCTCCCTGATCGCAGCATCCTCCATGCTCTCCCCGATCTCGACGAACCCTCCGGGAAGCGCGCGATCGTCCCTGAACGGGTCGTTCTTACGCCTGATCAAGACGATCTTCTGCTGGTACTCAATTATAATGTCCACTGTGAGCGCTGGTGTCGGTGTCGGTGTCGATGTTGATGTCAGTGTTGATGTTGTGTCCATGTACCTGATCCCTTCTGTGTCGATGTCGTATGTGTTTAGCTGAGGCGAAAAAACCACGCGATTACACAAGATTAACACAGACATCTTGTGGAAATCTGTGTAATCTTGTGGTTAGCTAAACACGTACTCGTTGTCTATGTCTCTGCATATCCCGGTTATGTTGAGAGGTATAATACCAGTAGCGATAAGAGCGCCATTATGAGAAGAATCATGATTGCCTTCTCTTCTTTTGCAATCATTCCGAATCCACCGGTTGCATCACTATCATCCGACCTACTTCCTCTGCAATGTACTCGTATCCGCTGGCAGCAAGCGACTGGACCAGAATCTCTTTTACAGCAGTTATCGACTCGGAATCGCGGTAACCATGCTCGATCATGATATTGTTGCCGTTAATATCGATATGCTCGACGATATGCATAGTTTCATAGACGTGCTTCAGGTATTTCAGAAAATCGATCTGTTCGGCGGAGTTTTTCATGACCCCTTTCAGAATGGTCGTATCCACGGGGGTATTGTGGGCGAGCAGGTCCTCAAACTCGTGCCTGTGTATCGTGACCATGTTATAGCCCGAATTCCTGTGCAGATCGATAATTGTCTGCCAGAAGTCCGGGTTTTCCCGTATTTCGCTTATTGCGCTATGCAAACCTCCGAAATTGCGTATCAGATCATCGTACGCCGCATTTAAGTTGTCCTTTTGCTGCAGATCCATGCGTATCGATCTCGTCCTCCTGTCAACCTTCGCAACCCCGAGATACTTCTGCCGCGCGAGGAACAACCCGACCATTCCGGAGAGGGACTCGTTCAGTTGCATGCTTCTGCCGGTAATTATAGAGATTGCAGTCTTTGGTGCGACATCGTTGTCGTATTCTATGATTATGGTGGTCTGCCAGCCGTATTCCTTCCATTTCCGATTGAGATGATCGACCAGTTCGGATATCCGGTTGATGATGAGCGGATCGATGATGTCATCCAGAATCTTGGAATCGATGATTGTGTCCTCTGTACTCTCCAGGAACCATTCAAAGAGGGGATAGTCGATCATTGCGCAGAAACCATCCTCAATTAAGAGTTCCCGTGGTGACTGGTACCTTTCATCCATGTTCGCATAACGCGCCGCATTGAGCGATCCGTAGCGCTGGACAAGCAGATCAACGAACTCGATTATTTCCCGAATCGTTTCACTGAAATTGCCGCCGTGCTGCTCTACCAACGGCTCAAGTTGCTTCAGATGCTTTGCTTCGAGCGAGATGTTTTTTCTGAATGCTGCCATGTGTAACCACCGCGTGGAATGTTCTCGGTCATAGCATGTTATAAAAATTCTAATAGATATATCTTTCGAGAGCGAGTGGGTGGGAAAAGGGGGGATGTGGAGATTGGGTACATGCTACATATCGTATGGTGGGAACCACGAGATTACACGGATTTCCACAAGATTTCTGTGTTAATCTTGTGCAATCTCGTGGTTTGCATGTGTGGATATCCACACAATATCGAGTAAGTACGAGATGGATGTGCAATATACTACTCCTTTATCAGATGAATCGCCGTTGACTTGAACGAGACGATGATCTCTCCCCCCTTCTCGAGTCCGAGATCGCTTGCTGACTGCTTTGTTATGAGCGCCGTGAGTGGAAAGTTGCAACCACAGTCGATTCTGAGACGAACCATCGCCCCGAACGGCGTAACTTGAGTAATTGTACCCGAAAAAGAATTCCTTGCACTGCTTACCCCCGCAGTCCCCAGGGTCCCGATTATGATGTCCTCGGGGCGGATGCAAGTTCGAACCAACTCCCCTGCCGCGTAGTCAGAGACCGCAACGATTGTATGCTCGCCAAGATCGATTTCTGCAAGCCCGTCCGTGTTCGATATGACCGTTCCGTCGATTATGTTCTCGACGCCAACAAAGTCGGCAACTTCGTTTGTTGCGGGTCTGCTGAAGACCTCCTCGGGCAGTCCCACCTGCACGATTCTGCCAGCAACCATAACACCGATACGATCCGCGAGCATCATCGCCTCGGACTGATCGTGGGTCACATGGATCGTTGTCAGCCCGAACTCGTGGTGAATTCTCTTGAGCTCGTCCCTGAGCAGGTTCTGAGTCCGGTTGTCGAGCGCACTCAGGGGCTCATCAAGGAGCAGTATCCCTGGCTCAGCCACGATCGCACGTGCGAGCGCTGCCCGCTGCTGCTCCCCGCCGGAAAGCGTTATCGAATAACGGTGTGCCAGATGCGATATGCCCATGAGATCCATCATCTCCTGTGTCTTCCGGATCCGCTCATCGTGCGGGACTTTTTTCATCCTCATACCAAATTCTATGTTCTCTCTCACGTTCAGATGCGGGAAAAGCGAATAATCCTGGTAAACAAAACCAATGTCCCTCTTTTCCGGAGGAATGTCTGTAATGTCTCTGTTGCTGATAACGATTGCACCACTGTCAGGATGATAAAAGCCAGCGATCAATTCGAGTAGCAGCGTCTTTCCGGATGCGGTGGGTCCCAGGATCACAAAATACTCATTCTCCAGGATATGCAGATCGATATGAACTGAGAACTCCTTCCAGTCTCTTGATAAATCGTTAATCTTGATCATTTTGTCATTCTATTCTGTTGCTAATACTTACTCAATATTATGTGGATATCCGAATATAACACCACACGATTACACAAGATTAACACAGAAATCTTGTGAAGATGACTGCACCGCTGTTTCGCAGACTGTGTAATCTTTGTTTCCCCTATTATATTGAGCATGTTCTGCCACCCTTCTACGCCAGGTGCGAATCATCGCTGCATAGCATCCAGCGCATTCAGCACATCCATTGAATCGTGCCGGAGTTCGATTCTGCGGCTTCTGCCGTGCATGCCCTCTGTTACGAGATCGGCATCGATCAATCGCAGTGATGTGAGCTTCGCAAGCATCGTATGAAACCTTGTGTATCCGAGTCCTGTCGTCTCGTGAAACGCTGTATAGACGTCGCCTGCGATCACTTCCGAACTCGTCTTCTCTGCGAGAATTGCAAGGATCGCCTGCTCACCGCTGTTCAGCGTTGCAATTGTGCGCGACAGATGCAAAATTCGCGATCTCTCATAAACTGAGCGCACATCATCCGCTGATATGCTCGTACTTGCCCTTTGCTCAGCAGATAGGGCTGATCGTTTGAGAAGATCGATTCCCACCCGGATATCGCCCGCTTCTGATGTGTAATCGGAAACAAAATCTATAACATCTTCAGAGATCACTCCGGAATAGAATCCAAGCTTTGCCCGGTCGTAGAGAATGCCCCGGACCTCGTCCCAATCGTATCTCGGGAATACGATCTCTTCAGGCAGGAAGATTGAGCCTACCTTCGGATCGAAGACGTAACTCAGGTTGTCGTCGCTCAGGATCGCGATTACGCCGATCTTCGTTCCGGGATGGGTTTCGTGAGCGCGCAATAGTGAATAAAGTACATTGTCCGACTCTTTTTCGTGGAATAAATAATTTATATCGTCGAGTGCCACAATCAGGATCTTCTCGTTCTGGACGAGATATTTTGCCACCTCGTCAAGCAATTTCTTGAACGAAACGCCGGACGATGGCGGTGCATGCCCGATCAACCTCCGGAAGATCTCGGAGAATATCAGGTATCGGGTCTGATTCGCCTGGCAGTTGACATGCACAGTGATCACGTTTGACGCATGCTCGCTTAGTTCCTCGAAGACCTTCCTGACCGCTGTTGTCTTGCCCGTTCCCGGTGGACCCACGCAGATTGCGTTGAGCGGGCGCATACCCGCAAGCGACGGGCGCACTCCGAACATGAGCGATCTGAGCTGCGAGTCCCGGTGTGCGAACTGCTCAGGGATATAATCGAATTCAAAGAGTTCGCCTCGCCTGAACAGGGTTTGATCCCAGAGCAGAGTTTTTCCGGGCATGGTTAAGTTATTTCTGGTGAATATTAATAATGATTTGGTATGTGTTTAGCTGAGGCGGAAAAAAACCACGAGATTACACAAGATTAACACAAGAAGATTGTGGCACATGCAGCAATTCCCGTTGTGTCTGTAAACGCATGCGGACGAAGGGTCGATTCTCTATACTTTCGCAAACATTGATCCATTGACCCGGAGCTACAGGAAGACCGCTTCAATTACATCGTGAATATCTTTACGAAGTGGTATCGCAACTATCTCCATTTTTATGCGAAGTATCGTTGTCCCGGACCGAATGCTGTAGAGCCGTTCTTTGAAACCACGTTTGCGCGGATGGAATACGTCGGCAGAGATCGATGATCTGTACCAGAGGTCTCGCGACTACGAGAAGGATGGTGACACGATCATAAAACTTCTCGAACTGGACTCAAACAGCATGGTTATCGACATGGGTGCAGGAACCGGTACATTCGAACTCCACGCTGCGAAACACTGCCGAATAAGTCTACGCGGTGGACGTATCTTCCACCATACTGAACTGCTGCCCGAAAAAAGGCGAAGGGAGAGGGGTTTCAAACGCTCTGTACTGCGACGGCGGCTTTTTGACGTACGAGCACGAGGCAGAGCCCGCGGATGTGATGGTCTTGATAGCTGTCCTGCATCATCTGCCGGATTTCCGGAAATTGGTCGCTCTTACGATCGGGGTATCGATCCCACCTTTGCACCCATGCTCCGTATCTCGTAAGTTCCGTTCATGTTGTAAACCACCTTTGTTCAGAACAAAACATATATATGCTTTCCAGCGCGATAAAAAATGTGTAATAAATTATACTAAACGCTAATTGGACCGCTTCTATAGCAACACGTCCTTGACAATTAAAATTGCTGCAACTCCTAACAGAACCACTCCAAATATTAATCTGACTGATTCTGGTTTTAATTTTTTTACCATCAATCTTGAACCGATCTGGCTGCCTGCGAATACCGAAACAATACAGAGCATCCAGAATAACCAATCAGGCATTGCAGCCGTTGCGATGTGTGAAACAAAACTTGAAGTTCCGGAAAAAGTCACAACCATAGCAGAGGTGGCAGCTGCCATTTTCATATCTATTCCTGCAATGTACAGAAGTGGAACAACAAAGCTACCCCCGCCACGTCCAATCAATCCTGCGAAGAAGCCCAGTATGCTACCTGCAAAAATACCTAATATAACCCGTTCCTGTGCAGACAGGCTACCTTTCGCAGGTCGCCATCCGCTGAGCATTAATACAGCGGAAGTAGCAGTGAATAGAGCAAATATTAAAATTACAGGTCCCGTTGGCAAACTTATATTCACCAGTGTTCCCACCGGGGCAAATATGACCATAGCTATGCCAAAAGGAGTTGCCACTCTCCAGTCAATGAGTTTTTGCCTTCCATACGTCCATGCTGCTGAAGAGCTATTTACCACATTCAGTAACATACCAAGTGGAATTGCCTCTGTCTTAAAATCCATACCAAGCCAGAATAGAACTGGAATATATAGTTGTGCACCACCCATACCAAGCATTGAGAATACAAGCGCTATGATAAATAAAATGGGGATGGAAAAATAGATCAGATCCATTCGTATCCCATTTTATCTATTCGTATCCCGAACATGGTATACAAAAATGTTTGTTACATACAGTCCTCATACCATGAGCAAAGACTACTTCACCACAGTTATCACATTCATGCCATTCAAAGGTTCCTTTACGAGGTTCAAAGTCTATCTTAAAAACCTCTCCTACGACCAGGATTTCTTCATCTGGCAAAGAAACCGCTTTTTCAACAAGTGGGTCTACGATTTCCGACTCAATGTCTTGTGGCTCCACACCCTGAGAGCGCAATTTCACAAATTCGGAGGATAATGCCTTCTTCTGAAACTCCGGGTTCAGAGCCACTCTTACTGCCCTCTTTGATCTTACTTCAATCAGCGTAATGACACTCTTGCTGTAACCAAGACTTTCTATATTGGCTTTTCCGAATGTGCATCCGGTAGCAACCTGCACACCATCTCCGAAACACATTGCAGCGTGAGCAGGACCGGTTTCACAAAGACAGTACAGTTCCTTGTTCTTTGCACGCTCCACTCCAAGCGCATTCATTGCAGCAAGCCCCACGCGGATGCCAAGTGGCATTGCCGGACATTTATGCCCGTGGAACTCGATCGCGATCTCAAGCAGATGTTTATCTATCATTCTTTTCGCTCCTTGACGATTTGTATGTTACATCTGCGTGGCAGGTTCATTCATGCCATGCGGATCATCAACGATTTCAATTAATTTTGAACTACTTAAGGATTACGTTGGAGCTGTCGACATGCACAGCAATGTATTGTGCCTGCATTCGGTACACTCGAACTGGAGCGTCGTATGCACAATCCCGAACCGTCCGAGTATCGCATCGTTGATACGATCCCGTATCGCATCTGCGCTGCTGCATGCGATATCATCGACCAGCACATGTGCGCTCAAGCTGGGGATCTCAGGAGTGATGCACCACAGATGAAGATCATGCAATCCTATCACCCCTTCAATACCGGATATCGTTTCTGCGACCTTATATGGGTCCATACCAACAGGAGCACTTTCCATAAGGATATTCACCGATTCTCGGACCAGACCGAGCCCGCCGATAACGATGATTCCGCAGATTACGACGCTTATCACCGGATCGATGACGTACCATCCGGTCCACCAGATCAGAACCCCGCCTGCGATGACCCCGACCGATGCGAGCGCATCGCCAAGCACATGGTACAGCGCGGCTCTTGTATTGATATTGGCGCTGCTGCCCCGCAGATAGTATGCTGAGAGGAGGTTTGCAGCCAGTCCCACACACGCAATCACTATCATCTCAAGGCTCTTTATGTGCCCTGAGTTCTGGATTCGCTGGTATGCCTCAACGAGGATGAATGCAGATACTGCAAACAGCATGACCCCGTTAACAAGGGCTGCAAGAATCTCACCGCGGTAGTAACCATAAGTTTTCGTGAGTGTTGCAGGCTTAAGCGATATCCGCATCGCAAACCAGCTCAAAAGAAGTGCGATTACGTCTGTGAATACATGAGCGGCATCGCTCATGAGCGCGAGGCTGTTCGTCCACACGCCACCAACCAGTTCAACGATCAAGATGGTTGATGTTATGCCGATCGCATACTTAAGCCCGGCACCGTGATTGCTATGATGATGTGTAGCCATGATCAATCAGATTCCCTTACTCAATTGGATCAGGCACCTCGGATCCACGGCAGAAGATAATACAGCCCGAAAGCAACAAGAAGCACACCAGCCGCCTTCTTAAACCATATCCCGAGATGCACTGTCTTCTCTGCATAAGTCGTCACCCCGACCGCGCCGCTTGCAATAAACGGTATCGGTGCACCAAGTGCCATGCCATAAGCAAGCATCAGCACAAGCCCTTGCGCAATATCTGCCTTCACCGCTAACATAGTAAGGAGTGCAATCAGAATCGGCGTGCTGCATGGATAGATCGCAAGCCCGAATAGGATGCCCAGGATCAGTGCGCCAAGGATCCCGTGCTTGACCAGCCGTTCCCTTGCCGCTCTTAACATATTGTGTCCTGTAGCAATGTTGAGATTGATCACATCGAGCATGAGAAGCCCGACTACTATCAGCACAGGTCCCATGATGATACCGGCAGCCATCCCTGAGTATGCCTGCACCGTGCTGCTTGCATGGATGCCGATAAATGCGGCAGAGATGCCCATCGCAGCGTAAGTAATCGCTCTTCCGGTGATGAACGCAAGACCCGCAAGAAAACCCCGGACCCAACCTGTTGATACGTTATCATCATCTTCTGCGCCTGTGATATATCCTATGATCAGGAGATCAACGGTCAGGGCACACGGCTCAATCGAGACCACAAAGCCAGCCAGAAGCACAGAGGCAAGACTAAGATCCATTCAGCAGCTCCAAATCAATCTTCTTACGCAATGCTTCTACAAAACGATCATGATCCTCAGAGTATGTGAATGCATCCGGGTACATCACGTGATTGATATATAATGATACGTATCTGACACCATACTCCGCAGCTATCCTCTGGTTTGTCTCGGCATTAATCTCCTGAAACGTGATCGTTCCATTCTCCACCGCCTCCTCGTAGTATGCGTGCATGACTTCATCAGTCCACTTTCCAACATTGATGCAGCCGGCACATCGATTCGTACCATGGAATAGAACGATCTCAACCACGGGTCTGGTCTGGTCTGGTCTGGTCTGGTCAGGCTGTTCGTGCATGGTTGCGGTTGTGATGGCAGACTCGCTTTCGGCAGGCGCTGCGTCTTCTCTCGTAACGCATGCCATGGACAGACTTGAGAGCAGTATGATCACAACCAACAATATATTTTTTATTCCTTTCATGTGAATCACTCTCGAAACGTTCAGGTTACCTCGTATCCCGCCGATTTGAGCAGCATGACAAGCGTCTCTCTCGCGCACTTATACTTCGGCTCCGACAGGTAGGCGCAGTCATCGAGACTCTTCCCCTGATTCAAGACCATCACCGCAAGTGCCANNTCTTATACGTCAGAAAGCCGCTCTTCTTTGAGTATAGTGCATTCGGAATCCTCCGATCCAGATGGGGCAGTATCTCCCCAAGCTCCCGGTCAGCACCTGCAATTACCCGGATCTTCGCTGGATCCGCGACACACGGCATGGTTCGTTTGATCCGGACGCTTTCAACAAAGTTCATGCAGTTATACCCTCTTTATCTCTGTAAAATTTCCTGTATTCCTTCAGTAGTGGCTCAGCATACGCGCCGGCCGTATCCGCCGGAATATAATTGTAAAACGATGCCAAATCCACGATCTCTTCGCCATTGACATCGTCAGGACTCTTTCCAGAGTTGTACAACTTTTCAAAGACCCG
This sequence comes from Candidatus Methanogasteraceae archaeon UBA261, assembly GCA_002506015.1. Lineage (GTDB taxonomy): Archaea > Halobacteriota > Methanosarcinia > Methanosarcinales > Methanogasteraceae > Methanogaster_C. The sequence continues at coordinate 13,613 of DAWR01000094.1, forward strand.
GTCCAGCTTTGCAAGACCTATGGTTGCATCCCCGATATTTATAAGCGTCCGCTTCACATCCCGGGGAGAACAGCAACTACATCCACTTACCATTGTATCACCTCATTTATATGCTTGCACTTGAATGCTGATAAGCTTCCCTGCAAGTCTGTCGTCCATTCCAGGATCGCGAAAAGGGTGCTCGGAAACGATCGTAACATCTCGGAAACCCGCTTTCGCAATCGTGTCCAGATATTCTTGCGTCTCCACGGCTCCTGCGATACATTTTGCCCACGCGTCAAAGCTCTGCCCGACATCCTCGGGGCATTCTCCTTCGGTTACAATGTCAGATATAAGAACCCTGCCATTCGGCTTTAAAACCCTGAATACTTCCTTGTAGGTGGCTAATTTATCCGGGGAGAGATTGACGACGCAATTACTTATGACAACATCGATAGAACCGTCCTCAACAGGTAAGTTCTCTATTTCGCCAGCCCTGAACTCAACGTTCTTGTAGCTGCCCAACTTTGCATTCACTCTTGCCTTTTCAAGCATCTCAGACGTCATATCCACGCCGATGACGTTCCCGGTCTCACCGACTTTTTGGGCTGCAAGAAAAACATCCACGCCTCCGCCAGAACCAAGGTCTAAAACGGTTTCGCCTGCTTTTAATTCTGCCAGTGCGGTCGGGTTGCCGCAACCAAGCCCCATCACAGATCCTTCCGGGATATTTCTGATTTCTGCCTTCGAATATCCCATCGATTTTGCCTGTTCAACAATGTCTGTGTTGCAGTTACAACATGAGCAACAAGAACCCTCATTTGATGCAATACTGGCATATCGATCCTTTACAAATTGTTTAGTCTCTTTTTCATTCTTCATGATTCTACCTCGAATTTCAGTCTCATTTCACACATCCTCTACAGTGGTAGCGTCTCTGCGCCTTGACAGAGTCCCATGATCCTTACGATCTCCGTAATCATCTTCCACCCTCTATCCGCAAGCGCTGCAATCTGCTTGCACCCGGGACATGGCGGATCGCCGATCAGAACCTCTACTGCTGCCACTTCCTACCTCCAGATCTTCTATCGTCTTGAATAGATATTCAGTAGCATCTTCCAACCCGGCTTCGTCTGAAAGATCGTGGTTCTTCGCAATCTCACAATCCCTGTTCAGCACGATCTCTACCGGATCAAATCCAGCTTTCCTGAGCGTCTTTGCCGCGCACTGGGTGCCGCATCCATCGATTGCGATGATCAACCTGCATGTCTTTGTGCCTTCAACGATGCCCGGGATCTCTGCTGAAATTCCAGGAAGGCAGAGCAGAGCCGCTTTTCCTCGCCCCAGTCTCTCTGAAACCAGAGCCGCAGCTTTTACGCTCATGAGACCGACGTTTGCCCCGCCGGCGCAGGCAAAGAGCCCAACCTCAGAGATTCCGCCGCAGTTGCATCTATCCGCTTCTGCCATCTGTTAAGCCTCCATCTTCGATCTGATGATCTTTTCCAGTTTCTTCTCAGATGGCGCCTTGCCGACGACCACGATCTCGTCGTTGACGACAACGGTCGGGGTCATCATGATCCCGTACTTATCGCCTTCTTCGCTGAGAGCGCTGTGCTTTTCAACAACGACGTCCTCTCCGATCCTCTCCGAAACTTTCTTTGCGATGTCATGAGCCACCTTGCATTTGGCGCAAGGGGGATCTGATCCAAATACTTTTACAATTATAGCCATATTCTTATCTCCATATAGTGGTTCCAGCCACAAATCCTGCGGCGGTAGCAAGGATTACAGTGAGTGTGATGTAGACTGATGCCTTCCTGACACCCATCACACGGCTTATCACGATCATGTTCGGAAGCGAGAGCGCAGGTCCTGCTAGAAGCATTGCGAGCACAGGTCCTGTACCCATCCCGAGTTTCATCAGCGAATCGATGATCGGAACCTCGGTTAATGTCGCAAAGTACATCAGTGCCGCAGCAACCGACGCTATCAGATTACTCTGTATCGAGTTTCCTCCGACAAACCGCACAACAAGGTCTGATGGTATCAGTTCAACAATTATACCTGCAAAGAATACACCCACCAGCAAGAGCGGGAATATCTTCTTTGTGAGATCCCATGTCTCATACAGCCAGTCATGGATCTGCTCATCATCAAACCACTTTCTTGAGACGTAGATTGTCAGAAGCACCAGTGGTCCAATGAGCAGTCCCCGCCATAGCCAGGACACAATAACGCCACCGAGCACAAGAATGGCGAGGAGAAGCACGAAGATAGTGGTCTGGTGCAGCGGGTTGATCTCGCTCTCGCCAGCAGCCGGGATCATCATGCCCTTCGCTTTATCCTCGCTTCGGAAGACCGTAGCCATGACTAGCCCTATGACGATGGACATGCTAACAGCAGCCACGGCACGGGCAGCGCCGATCTCAAAGCCAATGATCTTCGCGGTGTAGACGATTGCGAGCAGATTGATTGCGGGCGCTGAGAAGAGAAACGTTGAAGCCGGACCGATTCCTGCGCCTCGTTTGTAGATTCCGGCAAAGAGCGGCAGTACCGTGCAGGAGCAGACCGCAAGAAGCACGCCGCTTACCGATGCCACGCTGTACGAGATGTATTTGGGTGCATCGGCTCCAAAGTAACGCAGCACAGACTCTTTCGAAAATAGCGATGCGATGGCGCCTGCAAGGAAGAAGGCTGGCACGAGGCACATCAGTACATGCAGTGCCAGATACTCTTTGAGGGTCTCAAGCCCGATCAGCAGCAGTGATTCAATGGTCATCCTTCACCTTCGCAGCCATCGCCGGCACGAGCAATACGGGGCATGAGGATGTTCTGATGACTCTGTCCGCAACACTTCCAAGCAGAGCACGCGACAGCCCGCCAACACCATGTGTGCCCATCACGATCATCATAATCTTCTCTGATTTAGCGAAATTTATGATCTCATGGTATGGTTTTCCATCGACAATGGTCGGGTGAGCTACGATTCCATGCTCCTCGATCTTTCTGCATGCCTTCTGCACAAATTCCCTACCAATATTCCGGAGGATATCCAGACCACTGTGGTCAAGTCTTTTACCATCTTCTACGACATGAAGCACGAATATTTCGCTGCCGGTTGATTCAGCCAGATCGATAGCCCAATCGAGGGCATATTCTGCCACATCAGATCCGTCTGTTGGGTACAGAATCCTTGTGAACATCGAGCCATCCTTCGATAAGATAAGCCTATCCCTGTCAAGCAGTCTTTCTGTGCACTCTGCACAGATTCGGGTACTGATTGGTGTGGTGTTGCCTGGTTCCATTGCGCTGTCTCCCTTGAATGGTAAACGTTGTCTGTGATGTTTACCAACGTTTCAACAATTTTTGAAACAATAGTACTTAAACCTTGCGGTTTCAAAGAGGTTTGAAATCATGGATGAGATTGAGATACCGGATTCAATCCGGTGCGAATTCGAAGAGAAAGGCGGAATCGCGGGAATCATGGAATCGCTGCCCGACGACCGGAAGGTAGAAGACTTCGTCTCGGTTGCCCGTGCACTATCAGACCCCATGCGGCTCAGGGTGCTCTTTGCGCTCTCTATGCAGCCGATGTGCGTCTGCCTCCTCGTAGCGATGACCGGATATGCGTACTCAAAGATGTCTTATCATCTGTCTGTGCTAAAAGAGAGCGGTCTCGTGTGTTCACGGCAGGAAGGGAATTATCTGATCTATTATCTGACTGATCATGGTAAAAAACTCGTGGAATGGATTGAAACGTTCTGAAAGGATACTTACTCAATATTGTGTGGATATCCACATACAAAACCACGAGATTACACAAGATTAACACAGAAATCTTGTGGAACTGGCTTCGCAGACTGTGTAATCTTGTGGTTCCTACCACACGTTATTGGGCATGTACATGAAATGGAACCGGCTCAATACTGGCACCGTCGATTTTTGCCATGCTTTTTGAAGTGGGTGCACAAATCTTTTGGATGTTCCATCCAAACCCTCAACCATGAAACCGAGATCGCTATCCTTGCTGCTCCCATCCTCGTTTGCAATCGACACAACCGACCTGCGCGGCAAAACTGCGAAGATCGGGCAGATCGCAAGAGCGGCATCGGTGTTCTGTGTGGATCGCATCGTTGTATACCGTGACCCGGACCTTGATGAGGCAAAACTCATCGAAACGATCCTTGCGTATGCCGAGACGCCGCAATACCTGCGAAGACACGTCTTCCCACTTACGGACGATCTGCGGTATGCGGGCGCGATCCCGCCGCTGAGAACGCCGCACCATCCGCTCGACACAGAAAAGATCGTGGTCGGAGCAATTCGTGCCGGAGTCGTCGTCAGGGCGCACAATATCGGTTCATGGATAGACATAGGGTTCAAACGACCCGCATTTCTTGATGCGCAACTGCAGAAGGGTGAGCGCGTGAATGCGATTGTCACGTCGCAGAAACCGCTGAAAGCACGCCAGGTACGGCGTGACGAGATTGCCGGTTACTGGGGTTACGCGGTTGAGCGGGCAGCCAGTCTGGAGGACGCACTTGCACGGTCTGGCGAGGTGACTGCGATCGCAACGAGCAGGTATGGGACACCCGTTGATATAGATCTGTTAACAGAGATCGGATCCGCATACGGGGCAGAGGATGTGCTGATAGTACTTGGACCCCCGCACAAAGGCATACATGAGATTATGGAAGAAGAGAACGTTCCAATGTCAAAATTCGATTACGTACTGAATGCCCTTCCGGGTCAGGGAACCGAGACCGTCCGAGTCGAGGAGGCAGCAGTCGCAACGCTTGCTATACTGAATATGGTATTTTGCAAGTCTCGCTGATCCTTGATTACTGATCACTGATTATTGGTCCCTGATCCATTTCCATCAGGATCTCTGTGCGAACCGAGACCGCGTCAGAGAGGTTAGGGGTTGTATGCCAGATCTTGAGCTTCCGCACATCCAGCCTGCTGCCGCATCGCTGGCAGACCGTCGATTTTATGCCGGACTCTATGATCTGCGCATGCTCTTTGCATTTCGGGCATACGATCACGGAATATTGCAATTATCCACCTCCGCAATCTCAATTCCGTGATCCGTGATCCTGTACTCCTGTATTCTCCGGCTGTGATCAATTCCACGCATCTTCAGAATCAGGATCGTCTTCTGCATCTCCGCACCCTTTCTGAGGTACTCAAACGATATGATCCCGTCAGCCAGAAAAGATATGTCAGCGGCGGGCATCCTGGATGTGGGGGCGTCTCGCACCTCATCTGTGAAGAGTGACGTGATCCCCTTGTGCTTGAGATATCTGGTCAGTGAATTGAGATACTCGTCCACACGCACCGATCCGCAGAAAGCGGTTTTCATGTCAGAGATACCATCGAAGAGAATTGAACTGGCTCCGGTTGATTCGATTGCGCTTTTGATGTGCCAGAGATGCTCATCCATAGAGATCTTCTCTGTTAGGTGGACAAATTTGAGCAGATCGCAATCGACATATTTCTGCAGAACCCATCCGAACCGCATCGCGTAAGCGATCATCTGATCTGGCGATTCATTGAACGAAACGATGACGCACGCTTTTCTGTTCTTCAGGGATTCGTAGACGAACCGCATGCCAAAGACGGTCTTTCCGGTGCCTGGGCTGCCAGAGAGGAGTACCGAGTACGTTTCAGGGATGCCGCCGTCCAGCATGCGATCCAGATCAGGAACCCCTATTGGCATGCGTACTGAGAGATCTGGGTGTGTTGCGCCATCTGTCAGGTGGGGAAATACCCGTATTCCGTTTGATGAGATGCAGAATCTGTGGATATTAGATTGTGCGCGATCATTTGCGCTGTTCGAGGTTTTAATCGTCTTAATATTACGTAAAAGGCATCGTTTATCTTCATCGTACGACAGATGCAGAATTCCGTCCATGAAATGACTGATGATTGATGTGTGGATCTCGGCACCGGTGAGTTCACCCGTGACCAGCGTGATCGCATCCCACTCATGAGTCATCGAATCGAAGGTGCCTATGAATCGGCGCCGTTCCTGTTCCGGAAAAGCGGATCCCAATGGCGTAATTGGGTCAATTGCAATCCGGTCGGCGGATGAAGATGCGATGGCATTTTCAATTTCGATCAATGCGGACAACGGATCGCGCTCAACAGAGAGCCTGTCGATTGGGTGTATCCCGACCGATTCGTGTACCGACGGGAAGACCCGTGTGAAATCGTCTCTTCTGCTGGTGATCGGGATGTATAGCGTTGATTCCTCCTCTGCCACGTTCGATAGCGATTCGAGCACAAACATCGTCTTCCCAACGCCCGCTGTGCCTGCTACAAGGATGGTTGATGGTTTTGGAAATCCCCCGAGTATCTCATCGAGCCCGGCGATGCCGGTCGGTCTGAGTATCATCAATAGTAATTATGGCACGCGCATATATTATAGTCTTTCCGATAACTCGGTGGTTCCGGATACTCTTCGTACCGGAAGCCCGGACAACCCGAAGGGCGTGAAAAGCGAGACCGCCATGATTGCGGATTCGTGCACCAATATCCGCAATCGGATGTCTGACTCTGGGTTGGCACAATCATTCATCAGGGCATACCGTCTCCATCACCGGTGTATAAGGAGAATCCTTTGCTTGTGGGCTCAGCAATCAATGATGCAATCAGTGTATCCACTCCAAAAAGTAGGGT
>DAWR01000160.1 GCA_002506015.1 Candidatus Methanogasteraceae archaeon UBA261
TTTCATAGAATTTTATATCGCAACAAGTATAGTGTAAACATATCACCAATATCTTATATGTGCACCATCTTTTGTGTCAATCTCGTAAAATCCCGTGGTTTTTTCGCATCAGCTAAACACGCACAGTAGATCTGATTAGATCCCGAGAACGCCCATGACGCCAGCTCTGATCACATCGATATCAATTCCGCTGACCTGCAACACCACATACGCGCCTATGCCTGTTCCCACCATGCTTCCGAGGTTCGTAAGCGCTGCAACGAGTATCACACGGAAAAGATCGTTCTTCATCAGCTCATGAAGCGTCTCAGCTTTTGAGATTGTGTGGAGATCCTCGGGAGTTGGTTTGCGCATCTTTGCTTCGACAGCACCAGCGAACCAGCCCGCCGCAATCATCGGGTTCAGCGAGGTGAGCCATGCGACACTGAATGCGGTCATGACTGAGTACAGGTGCCCGCGGGCGATCATTGCGCCGAGCCCTGAGAGGACGCCGTTGATTATGAACCAGTATCCAAATGCAACGAGCAGGACATCGAGTGGCGCGGTCATGAGAAGCAACGTGAACGTCGCAAGAACTATAAGGATCAGCCCAAATCCGATGATCTTTCCGACGTTAAACCGTTTTTTCGGTATCTCGAGCAGCTCGCCGATCTCTGGCAGAGTCTCAGGGTGCTCGAGATACTTTGTGATCCCGCTCCTGTGACCCGCCCCGACGATTGCAACCACCCGTCCCTTCTCTTTGATTCTAAGAAGGTTTTTCGCGATGTATGCGTCTCTCTCCTCAATTAACACGCTTGCAGTGGTCGGCGAGAACTGCTTGAGTTCGGATATCAACTGGGTGACGATATCCTCCTCAGTAATATTCTCTATGTCGATCTCTGTTCCACCGAACCCGAAGAGCGAGCCTACCAGTGCGCTGAGCATCTTCAATTTCTCAAAGAAACCCATCTTGCCAATGAATCGTTGGAGCGTCACGTTGATGTCTCTGTCAACGAGAGCAATCTCGAGTCCAAGTCCCTCTGCGGCATCGATCGCTGCTATCATCTCGGAACCCGGTTTTACATCCATCTCTGATCCGATCTTGTTCTGCATGTACGCCAGAAGAGAATGGACTAGAAAGAGGGTCATGTTGCCGCCTTTCAGGATGTCTTTTGCCGATAGGTCACTGGTTTCGCCTTTCAACGCGGCATATCTTCCAGGACATAGTTCAATTGCAACAATATCGGGGCGCTCCCTGGATATTGCCTCTTTCACCTCTTCAACGCTCTTGTTTGAGACGTGCGCTGTTCCGATAAGTACGATCCCCGGCTTCGCTGCTGGTTCAGGCTCGCTTGCGTAATCGCTGTACGTGAAGTTGTATTGCGGCGGGGTCTGGTCGTTCATCGGATTTTTTAGCCACTCCTGATCTCTGCGAGGATCTCTTCCGCCCTCGCCTGTCGCACCACACCCTCTTCTACCATGATTGCGGCGACCCTGTCGATCATCTCGCCTTCCGCGCCTGCCATGATCGCGATGTTGCGAGCGTGAAGCGACATGTGCCCGCGCTGTATGCCTTCCGTTGCGAGCGCAAGGAGCGCAGCCAGATTCTGCGCCAGCCCGACCGCAGCGGCAATCTCGGCAAGTTCCCTTGCAGTCGTAACCCCTGTGATTTTCAGAGCGGTTTTCGCAACCGGGTTGGACGATGTTGCGCCGCCAACGATCCCCATTGCCAGCGGAAGCTCTATCTCTCCATTGAGATCCCCGTTCTCATCTTTTGTCCACTTGATTAGCGGTTTGTAGCCAGACATGGCAGCATAAGCGTGTGCACCGGATTCCACGGCTCTGAAATCATTTCCGGTTGCGATGACAACAGAATCGATGCCGTTCATGATGCCTTTGTTGTATGTTGCGCACCGGTAGGGATCAGCGTCTGCGAATGCGTACGCCTTCACGATGTCATCGACGACACCTTCTCCTCCGAGCATGTCTCTGTCAAAGACGGCGTGCGCCCGCGAGAGACGGTGCGTTGCGAGGTTCGAGATGATTCGCAGGAGCACCCTCCCATTCCCAGCACAGCACTCGTTAATTATCGGCGTAACAGCTTCTGCCATCGTGTTGACCGCATTTGCACCCATCGCATCTCTGCAATCGACAAGAAGGTGCACGATAACCATCGTTTCGCAGTCGGTCTCAAGAACCCTCACCTCGAGGTCCTTTGCCCCGCCCCCGAGCTTGACTAACATCGGATCCTGCTCGTTTGCCTTCTCAAGAATCTCATCCTTTCGATAAGAGATCTTCTGCAGGACCATCTCAGTGTACTTCACATCCACGATCTGTATCTGCCCGATCATCACCGGTTCATCGCTTGATGTGTGGAAACCGCCCTTCACTCTGGCGATTTTTGCGATATTGGATGCGGCAGCAACGACGCTTGGCTCCTCGAGAGCCATAGGGATGAGATAGTCCTTTCCGTTTATCATGAAGTTGGTTGCGATTCCCAACGGGAAGGAGACCATGCCTATGACATTCTCAATCATCCGGTCTGCCTGCTCGATATGTAGTCCTGTGGTCAATTGTGAAATGTCCTCATCGGTAAGATCAGCAAAGTCTTTGACGATTCGGAGCCGTTCTTCCGGCGTAAGTTTGTAGAATCCTGAAAGTCTGGATGTTTTTTCTGCCATGATGCTATATGACACTCCCGGACATTTTAAAACTTCGCTTTCCGAAGATTCTGCATGACCTGATTTGATCGGCGATGAGATGAATTGGGAGGTGTGAGGTTACCAGGTGTTTGAGAGTTGACGGTCACCTGTGCAGGCGTAGTAGCAGCTCTGTTATCAACGATGTTTCCCAACTGAGCTTGAACTGCCCCAAAAAACCTGAAAGTTGTTCATTAGACTTGTTGCAAAATACCACCAGCCACCGGAATCATGCACTCTACCCTCCCGTACAGCACCCCCACTTCAGCAGAACAAAGAATTTTTCAATCCCGAATCATCAGCTTCACAAGATCCGCCCCGATCCGCACCCCATACGACCCTTCCGCTGCGGACCGCTCGTCAAACGCCGAGACCGAATCAGCCCGGTTCCCATAGATCGCAAACGGCACAGGATCCGCGGTATGCGTCCTCAAAGGTATCGGCGTCGGGTGATCCGGCAAAACCATGATCACGCAGTCAGAACACCTGTTGAGAACGTGCCCTACGACTTTTTCGTCGAAGCTCTCAATCGCCGCAACCTTCGCACCCAGATCGCCTGCGTGCCCCGCCTCATCCGGCGCCTCGACATGTACGTACACGAAATCATGATCCTCCAGCGCTTTCACCGCATAGTCCGCTTTCCCGGCGTAATTCGTGTCGAGGTAGCCTGTTGCGCCCGGAACCTCGATCACATCCATCCCCGCGTAGATTGCGAGCCCTTTCAGGAGATCAACGGCTGAGATCATCGAGCCAGAGATTCCGAACATCTCCTTAAATGGGGGGAAACTTGGCGCCTTCCCCTGCCCCCAGAGCCAGATATGTGTCGCTGGATTCTTCCCGGCGCGGATTCGCTCTTCGTTGATCGGATGGCCTTTAAGTACCGCCTCTGACCTGCGGATCAGATCAGAGACCGCCTCGCACCCCTCGCCCGTCGGCATCTGCGACTCCATGGACTCACCGAGTACGTCATGCGGCGGCGTGCATAGTGCTGATGCACCGATCCCGTCTGTTACCATCAGGTGGCGGTAGCTGATCCCGGCGTGGAAGCGGATACGATCCGAGGAAAGCGTTTCATTGATTGAAGCGATCAGAACGGATGCCTCCTCGCTTGTGATGTGTCCTGCGCTGTAATCAGCGATTGCGCCGTTTGCAACTGTTATCAGGTTACATCTGAATGCGATCTCGCCCTCCGCGAGTGTTACTCCCATGCTCGCAGCCTCAAGCGGACCTCTGCCCGTATAATACTTCTCGGGAGCGTAGCCGAGAATTGACATGTTCGCAATCTCGCTTCCAGCGGGCAGTCCATCCGGAACCGTCTTCGCAAGCCCGCATCTGCCGTGCTTTGCGATGTAATCCATATTCGGAGTATTTGCGTGCTCAAGGGGAGTCTTCCCGTCAAGTTCGGGTAGCGGAACGTCTGCCATCCCGTCGCCGAGGAGGATTGCGTATTTCGTGTGTGCCATTACTCTTTCATTCGTGTGATTTGTCTTAATAGTCTCTCCAACATGGGTCAGGCGGCAGGACACGAGCGGTAGGGGTATGTGGGCGGTAGCACGAGGCACTTGCAGCTGGCAGCGGTTCCGCCTCGTGCGACGCAGCAACGCTCGCAGCCGCTGAGGTCAGTTGCGACGGGCAGATCACCCCCCGATGTCAGCAATTCTAATTATGGCCCCACCCACTCGAACTGCCGTGATTGCTCACTCAAATTTTTGCTCTCGAAACGATCACCGGTCACAATCTTATTTTCAATTAGACCAAATGCAATCCAAATCAAC
>DAWR01000035.1:0-2548 GCA_002506015.1 Candidatus Methanogasteraceae archaeon UBA261
TGTGAATATCCACATATAAAACCACGAGATTACACAAGATTAACACAGAACTCTTGTGAAAATCTGTGTGATATTGTGGTTTATGCCAGTTAGTATTGGGTATGTTCGTTTTACAATGCCGGCTGAGAATCCTTATATAAAGAGCTGTCAAAAGCGTAACGTTTAAGTAATATCACACCGACTGCAACCAAGGTGATATCCTGTGAATAGAGTACAAAGCATGCACTTTCGATGGCTATTCCACACCATCCGGTATCGTTTTATCATTTAGTGCAATCGCCTGCAGAGCATGTGCTTTTTCGGAAGATGACACCGATCGCCACCCCCACGAGTATGGGGTCGGATGGACAGATGAGATATACGGGCTGCTATTGTTAGCAGAATGTTATTGTTGCATGTAGAATCTGCCTGTGCAGACAATCGGGCATAAAAATAGGAGGACAAGCCAGATGAAATGGAAACTGATTGTCGGAATACTTGTTTTCGCAATCGTGTTGACGTGCGCTCCATCGGTGGCTGCAGAGCCAGCGGTGGTATCGATTGGGGATGCATCGGCACTCCTGGAAAAGACTGCTACGGCACCTATCACAATAGAGGACGTCGAAGGGATGTGCACCGTCGCTGTAGAGCTTTATTACAACAACAGCGTTGTGATTGTTGAATCTGTTGAGGACGGAAACTTCAGCAGTGTAATAGCCGAGATTGATAACGACAACGGCGTAGTAAGGATAGATGCGTTCACCGTGGTTGCACAAGGGGTCTCAGGTAGTTTCGTCTTCGCAGAGGTCACCTTCAAGGCGGTGGGCTGTGGCGAGAGCGAGCTTGCGCTCGAGGCAGATCTGCAGAATTACGATAACAGAAGCATCGAGTGTCGTGTCACTGAAGGGATATTCAGGGTGCCATGCGGCGATGATTACGCCGGTTGTATCGAGGGACTCGTAATGGATGAGAGCGGCAGTCCCCTGAAAGAGGCGTCTGTTGTCGCCAGGGGACGACCCGGTTCAGGAGAAGATGAAACGGACGATAAGGGATATTACGAGATATGCAATCTCCAAGCAGGCAAGTACAACGTAACAGCAAGCATGCAGGGGTATACACCCCGGACCGCGGAGGTTGAGGTCATCGCAGGCGAACGCTTCCGTCACGACTTTGAGCTTTCGCCGGTGCTCAGAAGACCGGACCTTGTGATCGGCGCGGTGTGGAATGAGGGTGATGGGATCTATTACACACTAAAGAACGCTGGTGTTGTAATCGCTCCTGCGGGTCACGACACTGCGCTGTACATCAACGGCGACCAGGTATCATCTGAGATGGTGGTTACCGATTTGGATCCTGGAGATAGCATAGATCTCGACTTTGGTTATCGCTGGGTATGTAAACCGCCAGCGGACAATGTGATGGTCTGTGCAGACACAGGCAACACAGTGCAGGAGTCAAACGATAATAACAACTGCCTGGAAACGGTGCTCTACTGCCCACACGGCTCAATGGATGCCTGCAGAGAGATCGCATTCTCAACCGAGGTGGATTTCATAACTCAGGGTCCGGTTCCGTCGGACGGAAATCCGATCATCTCGGATGGCGATCTGATAGGCGCAAACTGCGTGGTCTGCGCGCGCAACCATGAACTACTCACGGCGTTTCAGTGCCGATACGATCTCGGGCTGGACGCCGCCGATGTCATCGATGTCGAGACAGAGATCCCGTTGGTCGCATTCTCAACCGAACTCGACCATCCCGACGGCATGTTCACTGCGGGCGACCTGCTCTTAACACAGGGCGCAGTCATCCCGAACAGTGCTCTGCTTGCGAAATTCGATATACGTGCCGATCTGGGACTGGACGCTGTCCACTTCACAGGCGAGAGGGATCGTATCGTCGGATTTCTGTTGAGCGCTCACGATATCGGCAGGGATAAGTGGCATGAGGAGCCGGGCATACTGCCTGAACTGCTCCAGGAGCATGAGATTGACATCTGGTTCTCAACCGAGGGGACCGCACCAACACCTGATAGTCCCGGGTTTCTGGACGGCGATCTGCTCTCTGCGAAAACAGGCATGATCGTTGCCAGTAACGGCGTCTTGCTTCCAATATACGTCCCTGCCGGAATCCCGGATCGTGGAGTTGACTTCGGGCTGGATGCGGTCACCGCTGAACGTGCGGTGCCTGTTGTCGACCCCAACTCCGGCTATGTACCGGATCGCAAACTCATCCTTTTCTCAACAGAGATACTGTACAACGGTTACGTCTTCAACTTCACTGATGGCGACGTCATCAGACTCGGTGACGGCGTGGTCCGCAAGAACAGTGACCTTGCCAACTGCTTCGAGCCGAAGGCGCGTGAACTCGGGCTCGACGCCCTCTCTGTTGGCACCACTTCCGCGTGCGTGAACCGGATCACAAACATCGGCGGGCTGCAGACAGCGGTTGCCGACATCGGTGTTGATGGCAGGGCAGACCTCTGGTACCCTCAGACAGACCACCCTTTTGGGCAGGATATTCCGTTCTGGGGCAAGATCTGCGATGACGTAACCAGGTTCAGAGTTGT
>DAWR01000035.1:2591-2834 GCA_002506015.1 Candidatus Methanogasteraceae archaeon UBA261
CGGCTGCGGCTGGATGGTCAAGGACCCCATGATCGGTTGCGCAACCGGTGTGCCGTGGTTCTCTGATTCTGGTGGCTGGTACGATGCGGTCAGGTTCAGGGAACTCCTCTCCTGCAACCCGCCCATACTTACCAACTGGGACACGCTGGGCATGGAAGATGGACTCTACCGGGTCTGGCTCGAATATGAGCGAGGTGGGATTGTGGAACGGGAGCCTGTTGACCATTTCGTGCGGGTGGATAA
>DAWR01000013.1 GCA_002506015.1 Candidatus Methanogasteraceae archaeon UBA261
TACCGTGGTTCCGCGGGATCGGTTCTTGAGAACGCGATGAACCTCGCATGCAAGGGCGCACGCCCGATTGCACTTGTGAACTGCCTCAACTTTGGGGACCCCGAGGATTCAGAGATATACTGGCAGTTTGCAGAATCCGTGCGCGGGATCGGGGATATGGCTCGAGCGCTTCAGGTTCCTGTCGTCGGGGGCAATGTCTCGTTCTACAACGAGAGTGATGAATTCAAGACCGCAATTCCGCCGACACCGAGCATCGGCATGATCGGGATTATCGAGAATTACCAGACGCATCAGATCCCGAGACCCGGGTTTGCGGATGCCGGAGACACGATAATTCTGGTCGGGACGACCGCGGATGAACTTGGCGGGAGCGAGTACTATTCGATCTACGGCTGCGCCGGCGGAAGCGTCCCCGCGTCACCGTCAGATCTGTCCGGTTCACAGAGAATAATCGATGCGGTGCGGGCAGCGGTCTGCACCGGACGCGTCACATCCGCCCACGACGTCTCCAACGGGGGGCTTGCTGTTGCGCTATCTGAGATGGCGCAGGAGATCGGTGCGGATATCAACCTTACCGGCGTGGGTGTTGCGGGTGGCACGCTGCGTCCTAAGGCGCTGCTGTTCTCTGAGTCACACGGACGCGCAATCCTCGCAACGCCGGATCCGGACGAGGTCACGAGGGTGCTGCAGGTGCACGGTCTTTCGCACCACGTCATCGGAACGGTCGGTGGCGATTACCTGAAGATTGCGGTCGGTGATGGCGAGGCGGTTTGCTGTCGCTTATCCGAGATTTCTGAAGCGAAAAGGGGAATCACGCGAATGATGCGGTGATCTCCCACCCCCTGCAGTTGTAGTACACGACCTCCCTCGCGATGTCACGCAGTTCATTGCAGAGTCAGTGACTTCGGGAGGCTGGCGCGAGGTATGCACGAGGTCGAGTGGACGCGCGTGGTGGGGGATGTAGCTCTGCGAACTTTCGCGGTTATTTTTATTGTCATGAGGCATATAATTGCAATTGGGGGACCCACCAACTACCTGAGTAGTTACTTGCTGAGTACCGTTGTAACCCCGCAGCCGACGTACTCCAAAATCTCGCCTTCATAAGAAGAAACTACGTAGCAAACCACCATTTTTGGTTTACGCTGCTACGTTTGTCCAACAATAGAATCGGTAGGTGCAGTTACCTGATACAGAGGTTTGAGGTAAGTGGTGGAGGCAGCTTATTTTCTAAGCAAAGTTCGATTGTGCTTGATATACGTAAGAAGCATGATCAACAAACATACGCAACTGATGTTGACGATTCCGATAGTCATCACTGGAGGCAATTTCTCATCCACAGAGAATTCCACAGGTATCTGGACAGACGCTCCGCTGCCAAGCCCCGAAGGCGTGACCGGAAAACCGGTGACAAGAAAGCTTCCGGAATAACCCCCTTTCTTGAAATCAGAGGGGACATCCATAGTAATATTGATCAATCTAATCTCTTTTGGATTTAATGTAAATTCAGAAGCAGATATTTCAATCATATCCTCAAATGCCTCCGCCACAACAACGATCCTCTCAACCTCATCGCCTGTGTTGATGATGTATAAGCTCTTTGCTGATCCCTCGCCAGTCTCCAGAACTCCGTAATCGATTCGGTCCGGGGATGCTCCAACCCCTGATGCAGATACAGTTTGGAGGGGTGTCACGAGCGAGAGAAAAGTGAGGACCAGTGCCAGAGATGCTTTTTTGTCCATCTTCGTTAACCCATGTTCGCAAAGAATAAGAAAGGGGGATCAAAACCCCCCTCTCTACCACAATACCGATTTACCTCACTGGCATGTAGTGCAGATCTGTAACGATCCCCTGCCCATCCTCTGAGAGCACGAAGTCGAGGAACGCCTGCTCATCCTCATCCGGCGCACCGTTCGTGATCATCAGAAGCGCTCTTGAGATCGCGTAATCACCGCTCCGGATGTTCTCGATTGTAGGAATGGTGCCATTGAGACTCACAGAACTGACATTGGAATCAAGATATCCAAGAGACAGGTAGCCTATGGCATTCGCGTTTCCGGCAACCTCCGTTCGCATCTCGGCATTCGAGTCCTGAATGGCCGCACCATCGAGGATATCCCCGTCAATCGGCTTCAGAACTGCCTGCTCGAAGCAATCTCTCGTCCCTGATCCGTCCTCCCGGGAAACCACGGTGATGTTGGAATCGTTGCCCCCGAGATCCGCCCAGTTAGTGATCGCGCCTGTGTATATGCCCTGCAAGTCTTCCATCGTGAGATCGGCAACCGAGTTGACCGGATTGACGACGATGGCAACGCCATCCTTTGCAATGGCATGCGTCACAAGATCCGGATACGCCTCCTTTTCAGAGTCTTTCAGGTCGCGGGATGCTGTCCCGATGTCCACTGTGCCGTTAGCAACTGCTTTTACACCGTACGAGGATCCACCGCCCAGTACATCTATCTGGCTGCCTGGATTATTCTCTATGCAGGCACTTGCACACCCCTCTGCGATCGGGAGAACCGTTGTCGATCCTGCGATCGTTAGTTCTATAGCGTCTGCTGGTACTCCTTCGCGGAGCACGCACTCGTCCACGACCTCACCCGAGTCGCTTATCGCCTTTAGGGAGACTTCTCCTCCATCGACGCTGATCAGGCAGTAGTGCTTGGACGGATAGAATGATTCGACGTCACCTGACCACGGTGTGTCCTGCTGCGCATAGAACGGCGCACCAGCCCCGCCAGTAACGATCTGCCAGACCGGGTTTGTGAAATTCGAATTCACTGATCCGTCGAGGTACACAGGCGTCTCGGAATCAACAGACATCCGGTGGTAGTTGTGTTCGTCGCCAAATAATACTGCTACGACCTTACCATTCTGGCTGATCGCCTCCCAGAGCGCATCCCTGCGCTCAATAACATGCGTCCTGTCGAGCGGGTTTCCATAGTAATCCTCGTTTTCAGAGGATCCCCCTCCATTGTACCACTGTGCATCATGCAGATGCCCCCCGTTCGGGAATGCTGGCTCGTGTGCGAACATAAAGATGTGTTCGATCGTTGAATCGTTTCTCGCATCATTAAGTACGTCCTTTATCCACGCAAGCTGGTTGTCAATCACATATCCCTCGAGGTTGCCTCCGAAGTCCTCAGGGTGGCTGCACCACCAGTAGTTCGTGTTGAATGCGATGACTCTCGTATTCCCGTAGTCAAAGTAGTAGACGTTCTCCGCGTAGCCAGGAGCGGTTGTGTTTTCAGGATCCGGGGAACCACCAGCCGGATTCACAAACTCCTCGGCAAAGATCGTCTCAGCACTCTTATTGACACCATCGTCCTGCTTATCGAACTCGATGTCATGACTACTTCCGCCATCGTAGACATCCAGCAGAGCCTCGTGGTTGCCCATAACCTCGTAGATCGGGATGTAGCAGCCGATCTGCTCTGTGGCATCCTTCCATGCCCCAAGCTGCATGCGATAGTCGTCCATGCTCGTAGTATAGCCATTGACGAGATCTCCGCTGAAGACTACGAAGTCTGCACCGTTCTGGTACGCATCGATCGTGAACCGGGTGAGCTTGTGATAGTTAACACCGGCAAAGCTCCTCTCGCCGCCACCAACGCCAGCTCTTGAGTCTGACATTATCGCAAACTCAAACTTCGGGCTTGCAGGCTCGGTTGTGAAGCGGTATGTCTTGATGTCGCTCGCACCATCGACGAGCACATCGTACTCATATTCCGTACCTGGCGAGAGTCCGGTGATTGCTATCTCGTGGCTGGTACCAGACACCTCATCGGTGTATGACTCGCTGTTGATCTCAACTGCTGCGGTTGTGGGCACATCGGTCTTCCAGGAGACAACTGCGCTGTCCGCGGTCACGAGATCCACAAAAGGACCTTCGATTACGCACGGCACAAGCGTATAGTTCCCATTGACCCGGAACCTGCCATCGTACAATACTGATGATGACTCTTCCGGGTTGTAGAGTTCGATTCTGTAGCATATTACGCCCCCATCATCGCCAAAGTTGCAGATGTCGTAACGCGCACCCTCGAAATTTCCAATGTTGATTGCGACGCTGTGGGATGTGTTCCCAATCGCACCTATCTGGTCTTCTGTAGTCGATCTTCGATACTGCGGCACTTTTATCTCCTGCTCTGGCACGTAAAGCCCGTAGTAGATCTTCGCTCCCGGTGTTGCAATCAATGTAACAAAGTGTAGTGTTGCTTCCTTCGCACCGGCGTCGACGGTCACGTCGACATCGCCCACCAGAAGATAATCCGACGTAGCGTCCTTCTGCGAAAGTTTCGAGTATATATGATCATGCCCCAGATTGCCGGCTTGAGCGAACACTGGCGAGATGAGTAGTACCATCGCCAGAACCGCGATCAAGCCATTTTTCATGTATGTTCTGTTCATAGTTGTCATTCCTCACGGTTTATGCTGGTGATCGATCGCCGGATCAGGAATTTACAGCAGAGGAGGGCATCTCGACCACCCAATACCAGCATGGGCTGATATACTATATAATATTTGCACAAATGATATATTTAGTAGTAATTTACCTATGGTTGACACCAGAATCTATATAGAGTTGATCACAACATCACGCCCACTCTTCAGGGACTTTTAGCAACCACTTCCAGAGCGGCATGAACACGATCCTTCTGCCATCAATTTCCTCTTCCCGCTCGATGTCATCGGTTATGATCAGACCATTATTAAGACTAAACTCATCCATCGCATCCACGAGCGCGCTCACTTCTCGCTTCTCAGTCTCTTCATTTATAGAATAGCAGACCTGGATTAATTCCTCGACCTTCATGCCATTCTTTATCACAAAATCGACCTCTTCCCGGTTCTTCCAGTAATATATCTCTGTTTGCGATGAACGGCGTTTCAATTCTATAAATACGAGATTCTCTATCGTTCTTCCGATGTCTTCTGAGAATTTAAAGGAAACTACGTTTCTAAGCCCGGTATCCACGCAGTAAACTTTCTTAGGGGACGCGTGTCGTACACCTCCTGAATATGAGAATCGATCGACAAAAAAGATCAAAAAACTGCTTTCCAGGTATGTGTTTAGCTCCCCTCGTCATAACCACCGCTCCACCCTACATTTATTCCGGATCAATCTACAACACCTTTTCGACCACAAAACTTCTATATTATAACAGCATTCCCCTCTCAAGAGGACGATGGATAAAGACGAGATCATCAGGCAACTTAAGCGTGAGAATGAGTCGCTTAAAGGACGCATAAGGGAACTCGAAGCCAAACTGGCTATGTATGAGAACGCACATACCCCACCAAGCCTGAAGCGTAACGGCAACCGCAAAAA
>DAWR01000199.1 GCA_002506015.1 Candidatus Methanogasteraceae archaeon UBA261
ATTGTTTACAAGGTTGTTGTGGGAGAGAAGGTTATTGCTCGAAGAAGACAGATAGAGACCGTAGTGGTTGTTCGATTCTATAATGTTGTTTGTCAGGGTATTAGAGTTGCTGGAGTCCCATATACGGATGCCATTACCCACATTGTCAATTATAGTGTTGTTTGTTATGGCGTTAGAACTGCTGAAAAAATAAAGCTCGAGACCACCATAAGTATAATTACAGGCGGTATTGTTGATCAGGGTATTGCCTGTTATGGTGTTGCTGCCGGATGCAACCAAATAGATGCCAGGATACTCGTTGTTGGAAGCATTGTTGTTGATTATACAGTTGCTCTCAGATGATCTCAAGAGTATGCCACTACCACAACCGACACTGCTTGAAGCGTTATTATCAATTATCGTGTTGTTGTTGGCGTGATGCAGATAGATACCATTCTGGTTAATCAAGAGATCGTTGTTCGATATGGTGCAGTGTTCCACACCACTGAGATATATTCCAGCATAGTAGCCAGTTGCTCCCGTCACCGTAAACCCTGAGATGTTCACGTAATCAGCAGTCACATTGAAGACCGGACTATCAGATGTGCAGTTAGTCACAGTGACCACATCAGCACCCTCTCCTTCCAGCGTGAGTTGCTTGTTCACATCCACATTCTCAGAATACGTCCCTGCATATACATAAATCACATCTCCGGAAATGGCTGAATCTATCGCCACCTGAATCAAGGTGAAATCTGCGCCGCCACTGTCATCCACAGTCCATCTCTTAGGAAGTTTGCGTGAGGCTCGCAATGTTTTTTTATCATGCTCTTCAAACATCATCAACACACTTCCGTTGATCTCGGAATACTGTGATACGTATGTTAACTGGATGATGTTGGAATCTCTGCCACGAAAAACCGCATCAAGGTATGCGCGAAATATCAGCGCACCGGTTGCGTTATGGTACTCAAACCAGCCATACTCATCAACGATCGCATCCTTCACAATCACCCCGTCCTTAAGTAGCGATAACCATGCCTTATCTCCATTCATATTGATATCTTTCGGGACAAACGAATAACCTTCATAGAGTTCCCACACATCCCCTGTCGGATATGCGGTCGCGTATGTTTTTGATCCGTTCTCGATCAACTGCATGCCAGTGTTGGAATATTGATTGACATTCTTGAGTTTGACAACGTCTGCAATACTCCCTTCAAACACTGCCTCAACCATACAATCGACCGATTCAAGACCGTTTCTATACTCAAACAGGTCACCTGACTCCAGTATATCTTCCTTCGACATGATGCCGTCCTTCGATAGTTCAAGCCATACTTTATCCCCTCCGTGGAACCATCCATCTTGATCTTCGAGGTCTTTCATCGTTAGCATATACTCATCCATGAGTTCCCATGCCATGCCATCCGGATCTGCTGATCTGTAGAAATGAGACTCGTCAACGATCAGAGCAGTTCCGTTGACATCAGAATATTGACTGATATTTACAAGTTTGAGCGCGTTTGCCTCACAGCCTCTGAATACGCAATCGACCATGCAGGTTACACTACCGGTGCCAGAGGTGTAAACAAACATACTGGCAGAGTCTTCGTTTAATATCTCTTCCTCAACGACCAGGCCGTTCTTTGATAGTTCAAGCCATACCTCATCGCCATTGAAATCAACATCCTTCATCGTGAGCACATAACCATCAGCAAGATCCCATGGAATGCCTGCCGGATCCGCTGATTTAAATACATGAGACTCATTGTTGATCAATATACTACCATCTGCCTCTGAACGCTGGTAGACATCAGCAAGTTCGAGCACGTCCGAAGCGTACCCGCGAAATGCCGCTTTAAGGGTTACGTTGATGATTTCAGTTCCATTTTTGATATAACTGTAATAACAATCCGAATCAACTGACGTTTTTGACTCTTCGGTCAGCAGTGCCTCACCAACCACTGTTCCACTCTTCAGGATGACGATTCGCGCTTTATCTCCACCAGGAGAGATGTCCTTTGCCGCGATGGAATAATTTTCAGATAGATTCCACAGGGAATCGATCCAGCAGTCGTCCAGTACAAACCCGCCGCCGCCAGATTGCACAGGTGGCTCCCCCCTTATCAGGTGCGGATAAAATTCTATCGCACCTGTGTTGTCTGCCGTTTTGAAGGATAGGTTACCCATGATCAGTGCGGTTGTGTTCGGGGTCAGATCGATCGGTACCGCGTTCTTGAGAGTGACACCGGATGAACTTGCAGTCTTCACTTCCATCGCACCATAGTCGTCTCCGGCACGGATTCCTGTCACATTATAATCGATTAGGAAGACATATTTTACCTGTACCATGCTGGAGCATGTTCCGCGGAAGACTGCGGGGACGTAACATGAAAATATCGGGGTGTCGGCTACTCCTGATACATTTCCGGTGTACGTGTACACCCGATCCTGCAGATCGGAACTGCCGGCATCGATCACCATGTCGTCAAGTTCTTCCCCGTCTTTGTACAGACTGAGCCAAACATTGTCACCATAAAAGTCGGTCTCCTTTGCAACGAGACTAAATCCTCCACCAAGATCCCACTCCTCGCCTGTTGCAAGGGTCTTGGTATCGGTGCCGTCCCACTCAACCAGTAGTTTTGCGGGTCTGTTGGCGCTGCGATTGATGGCTACATATTCCTCGCCCATCCAGAACTCGATCCAGTAGCTGGAGTTTCCATCCACAGTCAACCCAAGATTCCTGTAAAGCTCGTATTCACGCCATCTTGGGGATGTGGTGTAGATGAGGCAGTCCTCATCGATGGTCCGGTCGATATCCGGTCCTTCCAGTGTGTAAGCCGCAATCGTCAGCGTTTCCGTGCCAGTGCAAGCATCATCGCTCAGATTATAGCAGAATCCACCAAAGTTGGAGCTATTCCAGACGGCATCTCCGGTTTGCGCACCAGTCAGTTGCACAGCCTCACAATCGAACTCAAGCACACCCGCGCCCATGCCCGCGCACGCAAGCACCGCTGCGACCACCAGCACAGGCAGAAGTCGTCGGGTCATGTCGCCTCCAGCATCACATCCCTGCCCGCGGCAGGTACATCATCAGCCAGCACACAAGCGATGAGCATCGCTCGCAAAATAGTATCTATCCCAATCCCGCGAATTCCTCCAATCACACCAATCATCTCCAGAACGATTATACTCTACATCAACCGTACTCCATAAAAATCTTTTGCCTCTGCAAACCAAACGACCAGCAATGCAGAACCGTAAATAGAAGCGAGATGGATGCAGTTGTCTGCAGGAAATCACCCAACGGGAGCAAATCAGTTACAGCTCTGGCTAAGCATCGAATGATTCCAATCGGGTAATTTGCATCCAAAAAATTCGTTGTCCTCTGGTTTTTCCTTCTAATAGTACCTGAATGTCATTTTTTCGCCGCATTTTGGAGATGTTGGTGCCATCTGTTCGAATTCTTAAGAAAAATATCAGCTTATTTGGAAGTTCATACAATCTGACTTCGCAAGAAGGTATTTTTTCGGTACTGCCGGAGGCATCGAGATATTTCTTGGTAATATGCGACATTCGGGAAAATTTTCATCAGAAACAATTTTCAAGAGATCTTTTTCTGGTATTCAAGTTTTAATTCGGTTTAGAAGAGGTATCAACTCGAGATAGGTTAGCATAGTCTTGGTTATCTAGAAATCCAGCACGACCTTGTCTTCTGTGGCTACGACGTAAATAACTCTATTTCGAATTCTTTTTCACTCTCTGTTGGTAAATTCCTTCCCCAATTGAGCTTCAATATACTTCCGACACCCGGATTTGACGTAGTGACCATCGATGTGCAACGTCCCGTTAAAGTCAATCTCATGGTTTAACAGCTCATGAGCTGAGATTTCACATCGTTTTTGCTCATAAATCCCTAAAGTTGTGGGGTATGGCACCCTTCCTGATTATCTCCTGTTAACCCTTTTGTAAACGTCTCGCCTACGATGCGCGAGTTATGCAGGCTGCAGTGCCCGTTATATCGTGCTGCCTCCGCTTTTTCCTTGTATTCGTCGCTGTAGTTCGCTGATCCGGTGACGCCCAGTATCGTGTCAGTATGATGCTTTCCGCATTCCGGATTTGAACAGATCCAGTAGGTGGTGAGGCATTTTATGATGCTGTAACTTGAAATCATGAACCGATCATACTTTTCATCCGGTGTCAGGAGGTTTATATATAGTATTCTATCAAATGAGATGATGTGATAAAACAACTGGTATGGCAATTCATTGCTTGTCAGATGGCAATAATAACATGGTCATTGAGGACTCTGTATATTTGTACTTCTTCGAGTTACCCTCTGATTTGGAGGGGATACCAAATTTGCATAACTCAACGAATTAAACGTAGCATTTGATTGCTTCCCAATTGAAACTCAAATGAAACAGGTATGATGTCAGCGGTAATGTCTTTATTTTCCAATTCAGAAAGTAATGTTTCTATATGTTCATAAGGTTGGGCATTTTGCCCTTGAATTGGGAAAATTCTCACCTCCTTGGAACTCACCCTGTATAATTCTAAGATTGAATCTAAATTAAATGAATAATCGAATTTATCGCTATACAGAAAAAGAAAATGTCCGCTTAAAACAAGATCAAAGCTTTTATCCTTAAAAGGAAGTTTGGGCAATTCTGCCTTTATATAACGTTTTTGAATTATACCATTAGTGTAATCTTCTGTAAATCGTTGCAAAGCTAATGTTCTATATTCTTTTAGTGCTGTTATCGTTGGATAAAATTCCCATTTAAAAAGATGCGGTACATATGACACCCTTTCAATAACATATTTAATATCTGCTTTACCACGTTGGACTAAAGATTCCAAATCATTATCAAATAGAGGATCGCATCCTATAACATGAATTCCTAATTTATTTGCTTCTGCAACAAAGGAAGATGCACCACCCGGACAATCCAATATTTTACAATCTTTCCACAAGGAAAGATTAATATCAAACATTTTTAGATATTCTGATAGCGTGCGTCCATAGAATGCCACTCTTTTTAATTGTAGGCTATTTTGGTGTTGATTCGCTCCTTCGTAGCTGGTAACTTTCATTTGTATCTGTTGATTCAATTAGCAATATTTGTTTTTTTACACTTATTTAAATTATTGGGTTTTCTGGAAATTCTACCGTTTTTGATTTGAAAAAGGTTTCTTTGGAATCTTATCGTAAATCCGAGCATTAATCTGCCCTCTTCAGCCCCAACCTTCTCACCCCGCAATGAAATTGCGGGGCATCCTTTGCGGTTAGTTAGGCTTTAGGAATTTGAAGCTTGTTTATTTTCAAGCTCATTTAATTTGTTTATTCTCAACTCTACAATATCCATCGCATCTTCAAACAATTCCCTGTCCATCTCGATACCAAAGTACTTCTTCAGTTTTTCTGGTGGGGTGCTTGTCGTGCCTACTGAGAGATATTCAATGTAATTCTTGTTAAATTCTTCTGGATCCTCTTTATATTTTTTGAAAAGAGAGAGCGTTATTGCCTTTGAAACCGCGTAATTGAAAGTATAGTAATTATTTGTGAAATATATATGGTTGATATATGTCCATTTCGCAGAATCCTCTCCATAATGTTCAATTAAATCGCTTCTATACTCCTTTGATAGATTTGTCCATAATGAATTGAGGTCAGCACCGCTTATATTGTCCTGCTCAGCACATAATTCATGTGCCTCATATTCAAATTCTGTAATTAAAGGCTGGAGTGTAAAATAGTTCTGGTATTCTCCGATATGTTGAGATAAAACCGCCACTGCGGTCTCTTCATCGTACTTTTCGATGACATGATCAACAAACAGTTCTTCATTGAAGGTTGCTGGAATTTCCATTTCATACTCAGTACCTCCACAGTAAAGGAAATCAACGGTATTACCCATCAAATAAAAGTTAATTCCGTGACCTAATTCATGGGTAATTGTTTTCTTATCAAGAATTAATCCTTTGTAGTTCATAAATATAATTGAGGGTGCTTTTAAAGCACAAAGGGCAATGCAATAACCGCCGGGCTGTTTCCCACTTTCAGGGTCTGGATAAACATCCATAAAATTGCCTGTTACAGTTTTTAGAAAAATGTCATTGAACACAGGATCCATCTGTGAATACGATTGCTGTATCTCAACCAATGCATCAGTATAATTGTATTTTTGATCTGGTTCATCCATCAATTGCAAAAACAGATCATAAGGTCTTAATTGATCAAGCCCAAGTTTATCTTTCCTGAATGTGAGATATCCATCAAATACATCCTTTCGTTCTTTGAAGACCGAATTCATATCATCAATCTGTTCTTTTGTGAGATAATAAGAAAACATCTTGGCGTCATATGAATCGGTATAATTTAGCTCTCTTGCATACCGGTCATCCAACTTCGCCTTTTCAGAGTAAAGTTTTGCCATTTTATCAGATTCTGTGATCAAATGATAAAACCTCTTGTCAGAACATTTTCTTCTGTTATTTCTATTTGTATCAGTTGAAAGAAGAGAATAATAAGACTGTGAATTGATCGCATACTCTTCCCCGTTATCAAGAGTTATGTTTCCAGCTACAGTAACGTTATTTGTGATTTCCTTTAATGCATCTGTCTCGAGTTTCATCCGTTGATTTGAAATGTCTGCTAAAAATGCAGCATGCGATTCATTTTGAGGTCTG
Organism: Candidatus Methanogasteraceae archaeon UBA261; assembly: GCA_002506015.1. GTDB lineage: Archaea > Halobacteriota > Methanosarcinia > Methanosarcinales > Methanogasteraceae > Methanogaster_C. The sequence goes on from DAWR01000199.1 coordinate 6,676, forward strand.
TGATCTACAAATCTGATGTAGCTGGATTCAAGATAGGATTTATATCTACCCAGTCCTGGTTCTTCAGCAAATATCTGATCCCATTCGACTTTTGAGATTGATGTAAGCTTTATTGTGGCAAAAGAAGTGGCTTTGTCGTGTTCTGTGGCTAAATCCTGTATATCTGACAGAAAGGTCTCAAAGAATTCGTCATTGACATCTAAACTGTTTTGAGCATATGCATATATCCATAAGACATCAAGAGATATTAAGAAGTTCTTTTCATCTTCCAAATAGTTTAATAAATCAGTGCCTGTGAGATTATCAAATTTAGGACGATATGTTTCATTGATGTATTCTGAACTCAGTTTTATCTCATCAAATTCAGCCAGTGCTTCTTCTCTACTACCGAACAAAAATGAGAGGTTCCATGTAGTTGTCGCGTTGCTGATATTCAATTTTTCGAATGTAAGTATTTCAGAGGAGATTTCTGGAGTGGGTTTCGATGCTTTTTCCTCAATACATCCAGAAAATGCTGCAACCGATGCGATCATTACGATGGCTATTAATCCTGCTATGGTTTTCTGTTTCATTTTTACCTCTCACCTCTTTTTATTTTTTTATTCGTATATAATTTACTTCTTTAAGTCACTAAACCCCGGACTTNNGACTTAAGTACGGAGCCTGTACATCGCCTTTCCGCATTCAGTTTGGCTGCGCTGATGTCTTGCATGCAATCAGTCAGACGCGTTGTCATGCACTGACCATGGCGGAGTTCTCCCTGTTCCATACTGGGTAGATTGAAACCCATCACATATAAAACTCCCGCCCGAACCGATCACTGCCGCCTTACGCCTCCGCGAGCCCCTCCACGACCCCCGCCAGAAACTCAATCATCTTTTTCTCGCTCAGATTCGGGAGCGACTGGTCAGCATTCGGCTGATGCCCTTTTGTCAGCGAGATTGTCTTGATGTGCGGCGCAAAGTGCTTGAGTGTCGAGAGCATTTGGGCTTCCATGTAGTACAGAACGTCCACGAAGATCGCAAGATCGTGTTGCCCCTCGCCCCGAATCCCGCCCCATTCCGGACTCTTCAGAAGATTTGTGATCTCGATTGCGCCGAGCACCCGGTCCGGATCGACTCCTTTCTCACGCATCATTCCTGCAACGTGCGCCGTTGCGACGACCGGAATATCCTGCTTCTTCGCAAGGTCAAGCGCCCAGTTGAGATTTGTTAGCTCGCTTCCAACGATGAGAACCGGGCGCTCTGCTCTTTTTATCGCTGATGCAACGCTCGCAGATGTCCCGACTTTCCCGAGATGCGGACCCGGAACGTTTGCACACTGATATGCTCTTGTCATTTAGACCTCCTCCTCAGGCACAAGCCTGCTCGGCTCACCAATCGCCTTTCTTGGCTTCCAACCAACTTCCTTCAGATACTCCATGACCTCGCCCTTCATCGTGATCGGGATGTCGGTCTCCTTTCTCACGAAGAGATGCAGGTCAGGCGGGAGCGTTCCCATGTATTTCTTGTATAAATCGGCGTAGTTTGAGAGTTTGATCTGTCGTCCTTTCGCATTGTCACTCGGTCGGATGCATAGCTTGGCAGTTAGAACGATCGCCTCTTCCATCGTCTCTGCCGGGTACATCAGGTGTTCAGGCGCGGGTTCGCCCTCCACGACCTCGCCTGTCCGTTTGTCGTAGAGTTCCCACTCGCTCAGCTCCTTGTTGCTGATGTACGCCCGCCTGTACTTTGACCCGTGCGGACCAACGATCACCGGGATACCCCACCTGTTGGTGCCTGTGCCAATAGAGGCTGCTTTCTGACTCATCGCACCCCACGCGACACCACATGCGCCGACCTTGTTCAAGATATAATCAGCGATCTCCTCAAAGTTCCCTCGCAGCGGCAGGCGTGCGAATATCGCGGCGATCTTGATTGCGGCACCGATGATGTGTGCGTTTGCAACGCACGAGCCGATGTTAACAACACCACCCGCATCAAAGGAACCCGGATATTTTTCATACAGCGTCTGTCCGTCCTCGCATCGGTACATCGCCATCGCCATTGCTGAGCAGCCCGTTGCAACGACTATGTAGTTGCGGCGTGCAAACTCTTCAGCGATCTTTGCGACCTCAACCTCGCCCGCTGGGAAGTTGCTGCACCCGACAAGCGCAACAACACCCGGGATCTCTCCTAATACGAGCGGAGCGCCCACCTTCCTGATCTCGGTGTCAAGAACAGGTCCTCTTCCAGCCCGCATCGTGTACGTCTCGCCAAATGCGATCTCCTGAGCGGATTTTAGGATCATGCTGATGATCGGAAGCTCTTTCTTGCACTCGGATTCGCACCTGCCACAACTCATGCACGGGCTGAAGAGGTCAGAGAGCCCTCCGAAATCGCCTTCCTTTGCTTTGATCATCGCGTCCTTAACCGGAAGACTGTTCGGACATGCCCGGTCACACCAGCCACACTTGATGCACTCCTCTGCAAGCTTCTGCACTTCCTCAAGTTCAGGTAAGTGGTTGAGACCGTCCCGCTTCGGTTTCATCTTAAGGGCGGTCTCTGTTATCACCTTTGCTGCCTTGAGCGGGTCTGATATCAGAACACCGGGTGTGCCGTTCAGAAGATCCGCGACGACCTTGTCAGTATCGCGATTCGTAACATCCGGAAGATTGTAGCATATTTTATCGGTTGTGAGGATCAGCGGTGCGCCTGTCTTCTGCGCCTCCTCCAGAAGGTCAGTCCTCACACATTGCTCATCCAAAACAAGCACATCAGCAATTCCTGAGCGCACAAAGAATTGTTGCATGGACAATGGACCGATAACTTTTGCAGACGCGCTGTACCGGCTCGTCTCAATTGCGGTACAACAGATTCCGCAGACTTCTATCTTGTCAGAGAGCCCCCGTTCTTCTATGTAATCGATCGTTGCAACACTCACAGCCGGGTAATGCCCGATGAAGACTATGATAGGTTTTGTTCTATCAACCGCGCCGAACCCGAAATCAATGAGCGCAGCGTCAGGGTCACCCTTCGGGAAGTCGAACCCCGCGATCTGCGCGATGTCCGCGACCTCCTTTGCAAGGTTATCGATCATCGAGACATGCAGCGCCTTGGACTCGAAATCGATGTACGAGCCTTCCTGACCTGTGTGCGTGGATGAGAGCGCATGTACAAGCTGCTGGTTCACGTAATTGAGTATCTCTTCGAGGTCGCCAAGCGTCTTTGGTATGGTGCCAACAACGGTTCGTATGATCGGAGCCTCAACATCGATGTAGGGACCGAGATCGATCGGATGATCCCTGCCGCGCCATCTGATCAGTTCGTGCAGCACGTGGTTCGCGTGCCCAGCGTGCGCTGCGGTCCCTATACAACATGCGATCAGTACCATTCGTGCCTGCTGCGCTTCGATATCGATTCCGCACGCACCCTTGCGGTTCTCTGTGAGATCGCATTTTCCGTACGTGCAGAGACAGCACATGTCACATATCGGTGCGTAAAATGGCGGGAAATCCTTGAGCAGGCGGTGATCCCAATTCCGAAGCGAGAGGATGCCCGGTTTCGGGGTGGGACCCATTGGCTCCCATTCCTGCTCATCGAGTTCCTCCTCAGTTGTGATCTTTCCGATGTTGATCACCACGTTTTCCATGTTGTCGATTACGAAGCGTCCGTCTTTGATCATGATCTGGTCCTCAGTTGAATCTCTGTAATTGGGGTTATTTGGATGATTTGGATGGTTGGAATGATTGGGGGTGTCTTATGAGATAAATATGTTTGTATCTGTTTTGTGTGTGTTTGCATGGTTTTGGTCTGTTGGGTTATGTTATCTTTGTGTCGGATCGATTACGACACCCCCGCGGATCAGTGTTCTGATTCGGGACAAAACATAAAAATTGCAAATAGCGCGGCTACACTGGCACCACACTGGCATCTAACTGCCACCTCACTGACGCGAAACAGGCTATCACCATGCGCATGCCCTGATTCAGAACCCCTAAATCGAGAAGCCGAATGCTTTTAAGGTCGCACAACCCATGAGTTACCAATGACAGATCCGGAGCGTGTGAAGAGCGAAGAGGTGGAAAGCAGGGATATGGATCGCAGACTTAGAGAGTTGGAGGAAACGCTCGATGGAAGAGATCGAGAGGACCGACTCGACGACGGACTCCATGACGCAGCGGCACCGCCGACACCACTCCCCGTATCACCCACCCCGCCGCCTCCGCCGCCCCCACCAATGCGGGCACCGATCTCACCGACACCGCATCCGGCTCCACCGCCAAAGAAAGGTTCATCGAAAGGATTTTTTAGCTATATTATACTCGTGCTGTTGCTGATAACGATTATCGGGGTGAGTCTCGCACTGATTCTTGGCGGATCCGATTTACCAGGACTCTATCCCACCGGCGACCAGATTGCGGTGATCTATGTCCAGGGAGTGATGATCACAGGAGGATTGCCCGATGGATTTGGATTTGCAACGTCAGAAAGTATTTGCAAGAACATCAGGCTTGCGGCAGATGACACTAGCGTGAAAGCGATCGTCCTGCGGGTGAACAGCCCGGGCGGGTCGCCAGCCGCAGCGCAGGAGATTGCACACGAGATTAAGAAGGCGAAGTCCGAAAAGCCGGTCGTCGTCTCGATGGGCGATGTCGCTGCGAGCGCTGCATACTACATCTCTGCCCCAACCGACCGGATCATCGCGAATCCCGATACGATTACAGGCAGCATTGGAGTCATCTGGATCTTCGAGAACAAGTCAGGATACTATGATGAGGAGGGAATCGAGCACTGGGTTGCGAAATCCGGTGAGTTCAAGGATATGGGTGGCGATTGGAGGAATCTGACCGAGAAAGAGAAGATATACGCCGAAGAAGTGGTGATGGATGCGTTTTCGAGGTTCGTGGATGAAGTTGCTGCCGGAAGGAACATGAGCAGGGAGCAGGTACTGAATCTATCGGATGGGCGGGTGTACTCGGGCGCAGACGCCATTGATCTCGGTCTGGTGGATGAGACCGGTAACATGTATGACGCAATTGATATAGCAGCAGAACTCGGGAATTGTACAGGGGAGCCTGAAATCAAGTATATGAATAAGCCATCGCTCTCCCAGCTGTTATTCGGAGGTGCCGAGCGCGGATACGCGGGTCCTGGTATCTCTGATCGGCTCGTTGCGTCGGCTGATGCGTAGAATTGTCTGATAATTATAATCAGCTAAACACATACGAACTAAAAAGTAAAAAGAAGGAGCGGACAGCCCCCTCATTCATCTCTTCTTCTCATATTCGCAACGGCAAAGATTGCGAGTGAACCGATCAGTATCGCCGCTCCAGGGGGCGTCAGTGCAGGAACTTCCGCTGATGTCAATGGCCCCGGAAGACAGAACGTATTTCTCTTGCAGTTGTTGCCTTCGTTGCTCTCGGCGACTGCATCATCACTATCCGCACAGACCTCAATCGTGTCGCAGTATCTCTGCATCGTGAACGGACCGAGTGTGTTGCTATAGCTTTCGCCCGACGCCAGTTCTGGCACGGGATCGGTTGCAACCTCGACACCATTTATCATAATGGCAGTTGTGCTCGCAGCCGCATCCCCGTCTCCGTTGTTCTTTACGGTGTAAGTAATGGTGTAGGTCTTGTCATCGTTGCTGTCTGCCGCAACATGAAGCATCATAAGGTCCGCGGTGGAGGTGTGTGCGCCGATTGTGACATTGGTCACGCCATACCATCCAATTGGCGGCCAGAACTGAACCGGATCGCTGATTCCTGTTCTCTTGTTTCCGGCAGAATCAAATGTATGCGCCATAATGACTACATCGATCCAGTCAGACCCACGATCATTCAGGTCTTTGAGATTGTACCAGCCAACTGCGCCGTTGGTCCCGTCGTAGGTCGTTGTGACCAGTGGCTTGCCATACGCACCATCGAGTATACTACCGACGGTGCCGTTCTCGGAATGCCAGTAGCGAAGTTCGACCGTCGCATCAGGCACTCCTGCGTGAGTTTCGTCTGACACGAACCCTGTTATTGTGTATTTCTCTTCCTGCAACGTTTCGAACCGGATATGGATGTTTTCAGTCGGCTCTATCGATGTGAGATTCCATCTTATGCTATAGTCTTCGAGAGTGTAACCGTCCGGCGAAATTTCGGTGATCCAGTCCGGCTCGATGCCACACAGGTTGATTGTAATATCCGCCTCATCGATCACACCACCCCATGCTGCGCCCGTTTCCAGCACGTAGGTGAACCAGTGAGCCTCCATCATACCGTAATTCCCGTACGAACTGAGCGGAACCCAGTAACTGACCCGAACATCCGTAACCTCCATCTCATCAAAGCTCATGTTCCAGACCATCCACTTACTCCCGTTCACATCCATCTCCCTGGTCGCAACCTGTATGGAGTTCACATAAGCCTTGAAGTCCTCAAGCGGGTATGCGTACTGCTCGTCACGCGGCCCTTCAGCAGTCCAGTCATCCCCGAGCCCCAGCGGAAAGCCCACGACCAGAGTCTCGTTCTCTCCCGGGTTCATCAACGTGAAACTGCATCTCACGCTTGCATTTTCCGTATCCATATCTATCTGAACCGTTTCGTTCACCATAGTAACACCGGTCACGTTAACCGGCTGCATCGTCTCACCCCGCGAGTCAGGGGGTGCTATATCTCCGACAACAGCAGTTGTCACGAAAATAACTGAAATTATCAATGCAATCACGATTCTACTGGTTATTGATCTGCACATCTTCATAATATCGCCTGTTAGTCCAGGTTACCCAATCTACGGTCTCGCCTCGCGGTCCCAATGTCCTGTGCAACCACTACCAGCATGTCTTCCGCGCACATAAAGATTGCTGCCTCGCCCGAAAGATCTACTGCGAGGGTCGCATACCCAGAAGTATAACCATGCAATCAAAGAAAGTCCACGAGCAGGCACGAAAACCCATTCCATGCGGAGTTAGTTCCCCGGTTCGCGCGATAAACCGTATCCGTTCTACACAATG
>DAWR01000073.1 GCA_002506015.1 Candidatus Methanogasteraceae archaeon UBA261
CAGACAAGAAAATAAGGTACATAATTCGAGCAAAGACCAGAAATGACAGCACTAAAAGCATTGCGCAGGGTATGAAATTAAGTGAATCCACTGTTAAGAGAGTTTGGATGCACTGGACAAAACACCATGAGCCGATACCAATTAAAAAATTTGGCCGGAAGAAGAAAGAGATAGACGAATGCTCGAAGGAGCTAATACTTGAGGTGCACGAAGAGCAAAAATTGGGTGCGAGAAGGCTATAGAAGATAATCGAGTTCAAGTACGGGACGCACATCCCGCACAACCGCATCCATCAAGTTCTTTTGAAGAATGGGCTTGCACAGGAGAATAAGAATAAAAAGAAACGTCGGAAAGACTGGACCCGGTACGAACGGAAGCATAGCCTGACCGCCATCCATTTAGATTGGCATACAAGTAAGATCGACAAAAAAGAGGTGTCGGCGGCTCTGGATGATAGCTCAAGATATGTCCTGGCAGGAGATGAATTTGATGCGGCTACTGGTGGAAACAGCATCGGTATTGTGGAGGCTGTGCTGGACGAGTATGGGTGGATCCGAAAGATAGAACAGGTAATAACCGATAGGGGGAGCCAATATTATGCGAATAAGAAAGACAAACATGGCAGGAGTGAAAGCGAGTTCGATGCATTCCTGAAAGGGCACGGCATAAAGCATATCAAAGCAAGGGTTAAACATCCGCAGACCAACGGAAAGATCGAAAAATGGCACGACCTGTACGAGAAACAGCGAATAAAATTCGAGCGTTTTGCAGATTTTGTAAAGTGGTATAATACAGTGCGATACCATGAAAGCCTGGATACAAAGCATTATCTTCAGACGCCGGAGGATGCATTTTGGTCAAGACTTCCGGATGGATGTAAGCTGAACGTCTTCCTCAAGCGGATGGATGCCGGATTGTAAGAAAATTTGGAAAGTGAGGGGGTGTATATAAAGTCAAAACATTTGGGACTACACACTTTTATGGACATACCAACACACACATAAACGATCAAGACAAATAAAGAATGGTATCAGTTGGGACTTGCATGCGCGCTACCGATCTCCGGAATTGTGGTTTGTGATGGCGATGTGCTATATGATTAAGTAGATCATCACTGTTGCTAAACCCCCTGGCAAACTTTGCTGTGATTCACCCATACATGTTCAACCGACTGGCGGCAAAAGATCCTGCGAATCGTGGCGTAGTTGTCTGCAGAGCCTGCAGAATCGGTGCGGGATCTGAAGACGTGTGAATGCAGATTCACACACGAAACAATCAATTGAGATCACACGACCACGACTGACTCCCCTGCGATCTCTTAATTTCGGCGCGCCCGATTACAAGTCAAATGAGTCTTCGTCCAGCGCATCTTCCGGGCGGATCAGAGACCCCCCTCAACTCTTGTTCAGAGCAGCCACTTCCATAGTGACACAAAGCTAATTGTTTTGCCATCTATTGTCTCTTCATAATCATAGTCCCCCGTTATAATGAGACCCCCCTCCAGATTGAACTCATCGATCGCCCTCAACAGCGATTTAACCTCTTTTGCTCTTGTTTCCTCTGCATCGATACTCCAGCAGACCTGAATCAACTGTTTGACGTTGAGACCTTCCGCTATGACAAAATCTACCTCCCCTCTTGTATCTTTCCAGTAGTAGATGGTTGAAGAACTCGATCTCCGTTTAAGATCGATAAACACAAGATTCTCTGCCAACCGTCCAGTATTTTCAGAAAATTTCGGAAAGGCTGCTCTTATGAACCCGTTGTCTATACAGTACGTCTTAACCGGATATTTCAGAACGTCTTTGACCTTGTAAGAAAATATTGGAATGGAAAAAAATAGGAAAACTTCATTCAGGTGAGAAAAATACTCTATCAGTGTTTGTTTACCAACTTTTAACCCATGCGATTTGAAAACCCTGTACGCCTTCGAAAAACTGAACGGTGAGGAAAAACATGAAAACAGGTAATTAACAAGGTTTTCGAGCAGTATTTTGTTTTTGACCGGGTATCTCGATATCACGTCTCTGTTGATGATCCCCTCCAGATATTCTCCCGATATGATTCTCTTCAAATTCTCTTTGTCCTCCAGAACAACCTCTGGAAATCCTCCAAATTCCAGATATTCCCTGAACAACCTTTTTATTTCGTGTATTTTCGGTGAATAAGGTAATAATTTGTCCTCGATATCCTTCTCATGCCCCTTTGCTCTCAAAAACTCCCTGAATGAAAACGGATAGATCTCGAGATTCACGATTCTTCCTGTGAGCAACGTGGATAATTCCGTCCTCAAGACTTTTGAGGAAGACCCCGAAACGATAAATTTTATATTGTTATTAGTATCATAAAAATTTCTTACAAACCGCTCCCATCCAGGAACGTTCTGAATCTCGTCAAGAAATAGATACATCATCTCAGTTCGATCGTAATCAAAATTTTCGATGAATGCTTCGTATATCTGATCCAGACTTCTGTTTGTCAATGGTTGTAATCTTCGATCCTCCAGATTGACATAGATGATGTTCTCTTTCGGGACGCCCCCCATGGATTGCGCGATCTGGAACATAAAAAATGTTTTTCCAGCTCTTCTGATGCCAACAATCCCCAGACACTCTTTTAATTGAAAAACGTCCCGATAATCGAGCTCTCTTTCGACAATGAATAGTGGTTCACTCTCGAACCACTCCTTCAGAACTCTTATGGCACCTTCTTTGTCAGTCATATTTGTTCTGTTAGCAGAACAAATTCAAATAGTTTTTGTTCTGTGTACGGATTTCAAAATGAGAATTGCTGCAATTACACAATAACGGACTTCCCAGTCATCTCCGCCGGCTTCGGCAACCCGAGCAGCTCAAGCATCGTTGGCGCGATGTCAGCGAGTTTTCCGTCCCGGACGCCTGTCACCCGACTATCAACTATTACGAGTGGCACAGGGTTTGTGGTGTGTGCGGTGTGCGGCGTCCCGTCCTCATCAGTCATCTCCTCTGCGTTGCCATGGTCTGCAGTTATGATTGCAGACCCGTCGACCCTTTGTACAGAATTGATGACTCTGGCAACGCATGTGTCAACTGTCTCCACTGCTTGCACGGCAGCATCGAAGATGCCTGTGTGCCCGACCATGTCACAGTTCGCATAGTTCAGGATGATCACATCGTAGTCGTGCGACTCAATCCGCTTGACCACAGCGTCGGTTACCTTATGAGCACTCATCTCGGGCAACAGATCGTATGTTGCAACCTTTGGAGACGGTATCAGGCAGCGGTCCTCTCCAGGGTTCGGCGTCTCAACGCCGCCATTGAAGAAGAAGGTGACATGTGCATACTTCTCGGTCTCTGCGATGCGCAACTGCCGCAATCCAGCGCTCGATATAACGTCTCCTAGTGTGTTTGTGATCTCTTCCGGCGCAAACGCAATATCCGCGTTGATCGTTGCGTCGTATTCGGTCATACACGCAAAATAGAGGTTATTCAGTCTCTGGCGTTCGAAATGATCAAAATCCGGGTCCACGAACGCACGTGTGATCTCTCTGGCACGATCCGGTCTGAAGTTGAAGAAGATGATAGAATCGTTCTCAGATATCGGAAGAGATCCTTTGACGACTGTTGGCAGCACGAACTCGTCGTTCTCGCCGCGATCATACGCATTCCGCACAGCGTCAGCCGCACTCTCTGCGGATTCGCCTTCGTCTGAAACAAGGGCGCGGTACGCCTTCTCCACTCGATCCCAGCGGTTATCACGGTCCATTGCGTAGTATCTGCCAGAAACTGTGCCTATCCGCAACCCCACATATCCATCGACTGCGTTCACGTATTCGAGTGCGCTCCTCGGGGGGACATCTCTCCCGTCTAGGAATGCGTGCACCTCTGTTCTGACATTGTTCTCTGACGCAAGTTCCATTAAAGCGAGAAGATGCGTGAGATGGCTATGCACACCCCCGTCTGAGACGAGCCCCATCAGATGCAGGCAGGAATCATTCGTCTTCGCATGAACGATAGCTTTCGCAAGAACCGGGTTTTTGAAGAACGTCTTATCCGCTATTGCCAGGTTTATGCGACTTAGATCCTGATACACGACCCTTCCGGCACCGATGTTCAGATGCCCGACCTCGGAGTTACCCATCTGCCCCTCTGGAAGCCCGACCGCTTCTCCTGACGCAGAGAGCGTGCATGTCGGGTATCGTTTGCGTAGGCGATCGAGATTGGGTGTAGCAGCGTGTGCGATTGCATTGCCGCTGTCGGATTCGCTCAGCCCGAACCCGTCAAGGATCATTAATATTAACATTTCATGCAGCATCTCCATAGCTTCTCTTTGCAGCATATATTCCGATGAGTGCGATTATAATGGCACCCCCTATCGAGAATATGAGGTACTGGATGCCATAATTCTGCTGATACTCAGTGGTTGCGATGATGTATGCGCTTGCGCTCCACAGGAGAAGCCCGACCGCAATAACAAAGAACGGAAACGCCCATGCCCTCCCGATTGTCTTTCGCTCAAGGCGCAGATCGATTATCTTCCCGAAACCGATGAACAGTCCGGAAGCCACATACCACCAGACCGATGCCTGTGCGAAGATCATTGATAATATGATATAGCCCGGGAATATATCACCTGCGATACCGTCCCAGCAGGCATTCGCCCCCTGAATCGTTGCGATGATCCCGATTATGATCGCTGCGAGGTATGTGACAAAACTGATTCTCCCGCGATGCAGCGACTCGGTTGCGCTTTCACTGTGCCTGGCGATGGACTCTCCGATCCCGAAACCGTAATAGAGCATGTATGCCCCGACAACGCCGAGAATGGCTCCAACAGCGATTTCCGGACGGTTTATCAGGGATAATGCTGCATAAGTGATACAGGCGAGACCTATCGGGATAAATATCGCACCTCTTATCTTCGGATCGCTGATGAACTCTTTGAGAAGATAGTATGTGCTCTCTATGCTCTCGCTCTGTTTGATCCGTATCCGCTTCACCGAATTCACCTTCATCCTTGATTCTATGATTGGCAAGACCGACTCATCCTCGGCGCCATCCGAGACAAGAACCACGCCCTCAAACCCATACATGTCGAGGAGATCGTCCATCTGTGATGCGATCTTGCTATCGGATATGACTCCGACATTGTGGTCCCCTGCAATGCTTACGATCTCAGTGTCCACGCCTGCCGCAATCAGGCGGTCATACTCCTCGATTCCGCCGAAGATCGTGTTTGTGTCCGAATCTTCGGGGTCTGCTATCGCCAGTTTCGTTGCCGCCTCGATATTCGCAGCTCTACCGATAACCGGACTGCTGACGTTAGCCTTCCGTCCAATGTCGTCATCCCGATCCAGACACAACACGAGGGTCTTCATGAATCACAGCAGATCAGACCGCTGAAGCAGCATCAAATCCTCGGTACTGATCTTCTCCCCATGTCTAAATAGATTATATATCTCCTCGGCTTCCTGTCTAACCTTCAATCGTTCCACTTTCCGCTTATCCTCCCTACCTTTCCTCATAATGCTGTGAATCGTCTTATCCAGTTCTCGAATCTCCTTCTGAGTCTTGATGAAGAGATGATGTTGACGATCCGCTTCATCCTGAATCTTTACGAATTTCTTGTGAACGCGATCCGATTTGCTTCTGATGCCCTCTCCTTCCTTGAAGACCTTGATCATCTTGTCATGATACTCCTGCGCCAGATCTGCATACTCCGTAACTTTATCGTGGTGTTTGGACGCTTCTTCGCGCAGCGTATCCAGTTCCTCGAGTGCCGATTTGAGTTCTGAATTTTTCTCGATCTCTTGCATCTTTGATTTGTATTCACTGACTATTGAAGCGATCGTGGTGACAAGATCCCTCTCCTTCTCCGGAGATAACACCTGCGTTTGTTGTTTGAATTCAAGGCCGTCGATCTCTTTTTTAAGTTCGGATACCGATGGCCCAGTGAGATTACAGTTTTTCTTGATTGTATCAATACGCGTATTGATTTCGTTAATCTTTTTGTTGTACGTGTCCCGCTCAACCTTGCAATCACTTACCTTCCTGTTGTGCTCATCCCGTTCATGCTTGTAGTGCTGTGCCTCATCCATCAACGCTCTTGACTTTCGGTTCAGTTCGTTGCGCTCTGTAGACCACTTACTTGCATCGGTATTCAATTCATTGCGCTTGTCGCGATATTCCTCAAGTTCCTTTTTAAGTATCGCTCTCTTATCTTGTAATTCCTTTAGCATTTACTTGGTGTCCTCCTTTTCCAGCATTTTTGCTGACAATCTGTTCGTCTGCGATACACTCCGCAGTCTATCTACCTCCGTATACCTTGAATGATGGGGATGATCGCTCTTAAGTCTTTTCGGTCAACCGCCACGTCTGCATGCCCTCTCAGAACCGGCTTTGCATTGAATGCAATCGAGTATCCTGCGTTCTCAAAGAGATAAATATCGTTTGCACCATCGCCGATCGCAACGCACTCCTGCGGATCGATTCCGCATCGTTGCGCGAGGTCTTTGAGCATACGGGCTTTTGAGTCGCATTCAGTTAGATCACCGATAACCTCTCCTGTGAGTGTTCCGTTGTTCGTGGCAAGATCGTTGGCGATTATGTAATCGATACCGAGCATCTCGCCGACGCGTCGTGCGGAGATCATGAAGCCGCACGTGATCATGGCAGTTTTGTATCCCATCTGCTTGACGGAATCCACCAGTTCTCGTGCACCCTGCATCAGCGGGAGGCTCTCGCAAGCGTGCCTGGCACGAATTGTGCTAAGCCCCTTCAGGAGACCTACACGCTCGCGGAGTGCCTCGCCGTAATCGAGTTCTCCGTTCATGGCACGTTCGGTGATATCTGCAACTTCCTCACCAACGCCAGCCACCGCTGCAAGTTCATCAATGGTCTCGGCATCTATGAGTGTACTATCCATATCAAAAACGATCATCTTCATTGTGGTGCTACAGAGTTAGATGTGCTGATACTTAAATCTTCATGGAATTATGCAAAATATCGGCGCCTCTGTTTCTGGCATGAACGATCGCACATCTGCCACCGATCGCACTCTCCATAAACTCAGTTGCCGCGTGCATGGCGTCTGCGGCGTCTCCACGGTTATCGGTTATGCCATAGACAACAGGTCCGAACGAACTCATTCCGCCGCCGCATGTCGCATCCTGCATAAGTTCTATGAGTTCTAAAATCTCCGGTCTCTGCAGTGCAATCTCGCGTCTCTTGAACCCGACGTTCTGCATCCTGTTTATCGAGTCCCCGAACGCATCGATATCAGCCTCAACCACAGCAGGGATCATTCCCATCAGTATGACATGCGAGAGTTCCCGCACCTCATGAAGCGGGATTGGGCACTCCTTTTCGAAGATATCCACCTCCTCGGAATCGTGCGCACCCATCGTGTCAGGGATTGCGAGCACGATCTCCCAGTCAGGAAACGGGTGCTGGAAGAGAATCGGTGCCGGTGGCGATGATTTTGATGCCGCTGACGGCTTGAACGCCCCCTTCTCGCTGAATCTGTGCCCTCCGTCGAGAATGAATCCGCCGCTCTCAAACGATGCGACGCCGATCCCTGATGTTCCGCCACGCCCGACCCTGGTTGCGATATCACGCACGCTCAGTCTCAGATCGTACAACCGGTTCACAGCCATGCCCGCGGCGAGCGCGGTCTGCGTCCCCGAGCCGAGCCCGACATGCAGAGGGACGTCGCGCTCGATGTGGAGTTTGATGCCGCAACCATCCGGGAGAAGTAGAGCCGCGCTCTCGCGCATACGGTCTGCCGAATCCGGCTCGCCTGTGACTGTGGTGACCGTGATCTCGTCTGCCATCTCTGCTCTGATCCGGAGCGATGGTTCGTCGATTGTGAGTCCGATTCCGCCATCCACGCGTCCGATCTCCGCGTTGAGGTCAATTAATGTGAAGTGGAGGCGCGATGGTGTTGTGATCTCGATCATCGGGATGTTCGATGTGCTGATTAAAGATATTTGCTGCTACGGGATTGAGACTTTTTATTATCTTCCGGGATGGGTTCGAAAAACCACAGAGAAAACAACAACTCTTTGTGTCCTCCGCGTCCTCTGTGGTCAATCTTCTTTGCCATAATTTTATCCTACCAAAAGAAATTAAAAAGCCATATAGGATTTCAGGTGTTTGCATAAAGATGAAAACTCTCTGTTATGTATTCTTAAATTACCTCTCGTATCGCAAGCAGATTCAGCCGTGATTGTGGTTTGATAATTTGTTTAACCGGATCAAGAAAGAGAATGTTCGCTTTAATCAAGCCAAGTTTAACCGGTTTTGAAAGCTCATTCGATTTGAGACAATCCTTAGTCCGAAACGGCTCCAAACCTTCAAGTATTTGCTCCTCGTTCAGCACTATTTCCTCTGCACCATACGATATTTTATATCCAAATGCCTTTGCATCTTCTATAAGTCCTTCGATTTGACCGGTCCTTATTCCAATCATCTCTTCCACCCTTTCTCTCCGATTTTCTCCTGTATTTATCAGTTCAATCAGGCACACTGGTTTTCCGCCGCAGTATTCCCACGCCATCATCTTTTCATCATCTGTGAAACCATACTTTCCAAGGAACGCGAGGGTTGTCTCGCTATCGAAATCATCCACCAGGGAATACCTGCACCTGCCTTCCAGCATTGCCTCGTTGTAAACTCGCTCAATAAAAAGCGAATCAGATGTTACCGCAAAGACGTGACAGAGATGTAGCTCCTTTGTCAATCGAATAAACAGGTTGAAAAGTTCGTAGATCAGATGCGTATTGATCCTGACATCTCCTATCTTTTGCAGTTCGTCCACAATCAAAACAGGAATTTTATTCTCTGCTATCTCGGTGAAATAATCTTCCAAAAACTCAAATACATCTTCATAAGTCTTTTCTCTGAAAAATAAGTCCAGAATACCTTCAGTTATAGGTATTCCCGCGAATTTCAAACTTTTCAGCGATACTTCCGATATCGTCTTTAATATCTCTTTATACTCCTTCTTTTCTCGATCCAACTTGAATAGAGCCCGGACGAAGTCATCATAATTCGATATAAACTTTCCTCTGAGGTTTATGTAGAAGACAACATAATTCTCTGGCAGTTGTTCGATCAGATTGGTAATCAGTTCGGTTTTTCCGGAGTTTATCGGTCCGTAAATGAAAGTAATCAGTCTCGGTTTCACACTCAGAGTATTCATTATCTCTTTTATTTCAGATTCCCTGTTGTGAAAGGTTACTTCCATCATGCTTGCATTCCTCTATTCATGTTTTGTATTAATCATTCCGGTATCATCCGGGTTTTGGTGCAAGGGGGGGTAGATATTTATTGCCACACCACGCTATTGCGGAGGATCAGATGAGATCGGAATTCTGCTCGCAAGACTTTTATCAAGCTGATGACAATTACGGATGATACAAGATGACACGAGTAGCAATAACCGATACCACGCTTCGGGATGGGCATCAGTCATTGATTGCAACCCGAATGCGAACCCGGGACATGCTCCCGATTGCAGAGAAGCTGGATTGCGCCGGCTTCTTCTCGCTTGAGGTCTGGGGTGGGGCGACTTTTGATGTCTGCATCAGATTTTTGAATGAGGACCCGTGGGATCGTCTGAGAAGCTTGAAGGATGCCATAACCGAGACACCTCTTCAGATGCTTCTGAGGGGGCAGAACCTTGTCGGATACCGGCATTATCCTGACGATGTTGTGATCAAGTTCGTCGAAAAATCCGCAGAGAACGGAATTGATGTGTTCAGAGTCTTTGATGCCGTAAACGACATCAGAAACATGGAAGTCGCAATCACAACAGCAAAGAAGACCGGTGCGCATGTTCAAGGCACGATCTGCTATACGATCAGTCCTGTGCACACGATAGAGACGTTCGTTACGCTTGCAAGCGAACTGGCATCGCTTGAATGCGACTCTATCTGCATAAAGGATATGGCTGGATTGATCTCACCGCATACCGCTTATGATCTCGTAAAAACACTTAAAGAGGACGTTGGGCTGCCTGTTGATCTGCATTCGCACAGCACCAGCGGGATGGCATCCATGAGCTACATGGCTGCCTGCGAGGCAGGTGT
>DAWR01000017.1 GCA_002506015.1 Candidatus Methanogasteraceae archaeon UBA261
TTAACCCACGTCCCCACGTCTTTCGTGCTGTTGCACATCCGACTGACCAGCAGCAAGCAACCGGACAATCGAACAAGAGCGCCCCCCACTCTGGATCGTCGATGGAACCTACTCTGCCACTTTCACCATGCTCGGACGGATCACCTTCGATTTCAGTTTGTACCCGCGCTGCATAACCTCGACAACGGTTCCGCTCTCCTCACTACACGCCACCCTGGCAATCGTCTCATGCAGATGCGGGTCAAAGGTCTGACCATCCGCATCGATCAGTGATACGCCTTCTTTCTCCAGTACATCACGAAACTGCCGTAGAATCATCTCTATTCCCTTCTTGGTAGTATCCGCATCGTTATTCGGTTGAATAGCTTCAAGAGCACGCTCAAAATTATCCACGACGTCGAGCAGCGAGAGAATAATGTCTTCTTTTGCATATTCGATCGATTCCATCGTTTCTTTTGCGTTCCGCTTCTTATAATTCGCAAAATCCGCCTGTAACCTCTGCAACCGATCAAGGTACGACTCTGCTCGCTCTTCGCATTCCTTGAGCGGTTCTTCAGCTTCCCCGGCGTCTTCCGTATCCGGTTCTGCGACCTCGCACTCGCCATCGATCTCAGAATCGGTCATAATCGTGTGGTGCCTGCCCTGGACTCGGAGTCAGTTCCTTGCGCTCGGATGCGAGTACGTCATCGACTCGGATTATCATGGTTGTTGCGTCGGTCGCTGATTTCAGCATCTGGTCCTTCACGCGGAACGGCTCTACGACTCCGTGCTTATACATATCCACGATTTCGCCGTTGTACACGTCGAGTCCGGATGTTGCGCCGCCAGCGATGTGACTTGATTTGAGTGCAGCCAGCATATCAGTGGCATCGAGCCCTGAGTTGTGCGCGAGTGTGTAGGGAAGTGTCTCCAGTGCATCGGCATACGCATTGATTGCAAGCTGCTCCTTGCCGCCAACCGTTGCGGCATACTCCCTGAGGCGAAGCGCAAGTTCAATCTCGCATGCGCCGCCGCCAGCAACGGTCGTGCCATCCTCGACAACATCCGCAACAACCCGCAGCGCATCGTTCAGCGCACCCTCTATCACGTCCACCACATGCTCAGTTCCGCCATGAACAACCAGAGACACGGTTTTCGGGTTCTTGCATTCTGTTATGTAGATCAGTTCCTCATCCTCGGCGCCCTTCTCTTCAACAATTCCGGCAAAACCGAGATCGCTCTCTTCCACATCCACAATGTTCGAGAGAATAGTTGCACCGGTTGCACGTGAGATCGCTTCCAGATCATTCTCATTGACTCGCGCAACTCCGAGTACGCCGCACTTAACAAGATAATTCTGCGAAGACTCGGTTATGCTCTGGGTGCAGAAGACTGCGTTCACGCCGAGATCAACGAGCACATCGATGTCCGATCTGATAGCTGCCTCCTCTCCATCGTAAAATCCTTGCAATTCATCGACAGATTTTATCTTAACCTTGTCCTTGCTCTTTCCACCGGGCATCGTGCCAAATTTCCGGTATTGGATGCCTGATGTGAGAAGTGCAATGCGTGCGTCCTCTACGAGCTTTGGCATGCCATCGTGCACACGTCTCTTGTCGATTACGACGCCTGAGACCAGTTCGGCGTCCCCGATCGTCTTTCCGACGCTCTTCTGGATCCTGACGTCGCTGAAGACATCGACGGTTCCGTTTTTGATCATTTGTACAGCCCGGACACAGAGTGGCGCTATATCGTCGCATGCGATCGCTTTTCCGACCATCGCGGTCGCTGCAATGCCACGCAGGAGATCTGAGTCATCCGGCGAGATCTCGGTTATGAGGTCGTTCAGAATTTCATGCGATCTCCGTTCCGCCATCAGGTAGCCCGTGATGATCGTTGTGGGGTGGATGCCCTGCCCCATCAGCGTGCCAGCCTTATTCAGCAGTTCGCCTGCGAACATCACGGACGCGGTGGTACCGTCCCCGGCTTCCTTCTCCTGAGTGCTCGCAATAGCGACGATCGTCTTTGCGCTCGGATGCTCCACATCGATCTTGCGCAGGATGGTCTCCCCGTCATTGGTGATCGTGACATCGCCTGCAACATCCACAAGCATCTTGTCCATGCCGCTCGGGCCGAACGTCGATTTTACTGTGTTTGCAACAGCCATCGCTGCGGTGATGTTCATCTGCACGGCGTCGTTTCCGTGTACATGCTCCTTGCTTGGATCAATTACGATTATTGGTTGAGTGATCTGTCCAGCCATTGATGAATCTCCACAATTGGTATTGAATCAACTGATAGTACTTCTATAAAAAGATTGCGAAGCTTCGATCGTGGCGCATAGTTCAAACGAGTCCAACATCCACACCAGCCGTACATGCTCAATGGCTTGCTGTAGGAACCACGAGATTACACAGTCTGCAAAGCAGCGACGCAGCCATATTCACAAGATTTCTGTGTTAATCTCGAGAAATCTCGTGAAATCTCATGGTTTTTTCGCCTCAGCTAAACACATACTCTTGTGGTTTTATATGCCGGAGGTCCACACAACCTTGAGTACTACCAGTCTGCCCATACCCTTGCTCTATCCTCACCATACGTCTTGGTCCCGCCCGCATCCCATCGATTATATTATAACATCACACACGGAATCAGAAGTATGTTCACAATCATAACAGGCGCCCAGTTCGGAGACGAAGGCAAAGGGAAGATCGTTGACATCTTGAGCAAGGATTACGACCTTGTTGTCAGGTTTCAGGGCGGAAATAACGCAGGACACACCGTAATCGTAGGGGACGATACGTACAAACTCCACCTGATCCCGTCAGGCGTGCTCGCCGACGCCCGCATCCTGATCGGTCCCGGCGTGGTTCTCGATCCGGGGGTTCTTCTTCAGGAGATTGAGATGCTGAAGAACGCGGGCATACGGATAACTCCGGAGAAATTCGGAATTGACGCAAAAACCAGTATTATCATGCCGTACCACATCGAACTGGACAAGTTGCGTGAGCAGGAGAGGACGCGGAAGATCGGAACGACCGCCCGGGGCATCGGGTTTGCGTACATCGACAAGATATCCCGTGATGAGGTGCGGCTCGTGGACCTTGCTTACGAAGACGCATTTCTTGCGGCAATGGACGAGCTCGCAGTCCGGAAGGAGCGTGCGATTGAGGAGCTCGGAGGTGACTCTGGCGTTGTGCGTGCAAGTATCCCCGGTTATACCGAGTACGGCGCTCTGCTCAGACCATACCTGACCGATGTCTCTTATGAACTGAACCGTGCGCTCGACTCCGGCAGAAGCGTGCTCGCCGAAGGTGCGCAGGGTGCGCATCTTGATCTTATCCACGGCACCCAGAAATTCGTGACATCGTCGAGCACTATTGCAGGGGGCGCATGCGCATACCTTGGTGTGGGACCGATGAGGGTGGACTGTGTGGTGGGTATCGTCAAGGCATACATCACGAGGGTCGGAGAGGGTCCGCTCCCGACCGAGCAGCACGGCGAAGTCGGAGATCGTCTGAGAGATGCTGGCGGCGAGTTCGGAACGACCACTGGACGACCTAGGCGGTGCGGCTGGTTCGATGCCCCACTCACCCGAAAAGCCGTGCACCTCAACGCGTATTCGGAAATTGCGATCACGAAACTGGACGTTCTGACCGGGATTGACCCGATCCGGATATGCACGGGTTATGAGCTGGACAATCAGTGTATTGAGTATCCTCCTGAGCTTTCGTCCGATCTCGCGCGTTGTGTTCCCGTGTACGAGGCGATGGCTGGCTGGGATCGGGACATCTCTGATGCGAAGGGGTTTTCCGATCTTCCGAAAGCCGCACAGGATTATGTGCGCAGGATAGAGGAGATTCTCGGAGTTAGTGCAAAGATCATCTCGATTGGTCCTGATCGGGAGCAGATATTCTATGCAAAGTGACAAAAACTCATTAAACACGAGGAATCACAATGACTAAGAAGATATTAATCGCTATTCTACTTATCACCCTTCTGCCGCTCGCTCTTCTTCCGCATGCCGCTGGCTTTGCGGAGTATGCCGGGCAGGATGTAGCCATATCAGCCTATCTAATCGAACTGAGGTGCAATGCCAGTGATGATGCCGCGGTCATAACAGAGACCATCGTATTCAGAAACAACGGGGATACGAACCACTCGGATGATCTGCATATCATCATTTCAGAGGGGGCACAGATCATGCAGGTCCGGAAAATGGGGATGGGGTACGGAGACAACGCCACGGTGACACCGATTGCGTATGAACTTAACGGAGAGATCCTGCGCTGGAACGCAACGATTGAGCCAGGTGCGATGCCAACAATGTACGCCATAACATACGCGGTTCCGGTCAACGCCAGCGGGTTTGTGAAGAAGTTCTTTCGTCCGGCGGTTGTGACATATCCAATCGGTCAGCTTAGATTGAAGATCGATACGGATTCGCATGTCCAGCTCACGGATGAACTGGGAAGCACGTTAGAACCCGATGAAACAGATCCAGATGGGGCGGGCGGCGTTCTTTATGCGTGGTCGGGTCCCGTTACATTCAAGGAACTGCACATTGCACTATCACAGAAATCGCAGTCGTCGCAGTCGTCAAACTCAGATAAATGGATCGTATACGCACTGATCGCACTGCTACTTCTCTCTGCACTAACATATCCGATACTTCACGTCAGGAATGCCAAGCTGAGAGAGAATGAAGGCGGCGCAAAATTCTCGTGCGCATCCTGCACTGCCTGCGAGAAGGACGGCGAAGATGGAATATGTAATGGAGAAGGCGGGGATGAAGAAGGGAAGAGAGGGGGAGATTGGGACGAGATGGATGAGATCGTTACCGAGCTTACCCTGAAAAAAGATGACCTGATGCGGAAGAAGAAAGCGATTCTTGCTGTTCTGAACAAGATGGAAGAGGACAACGATGCCGGTGCGATCTCGGATGCTGACTACAAGCGATTGTCATCGAAGTACGAGAGACAGGCAATCGAGATAATGAAACAACTGGACAAGATGTGAGGTGAAACGCATTCGGCGGTCTTCAATTTTCCGAGGAGTCCTGATGAGCTGGAGATTGAGGTGATCAAGCAGCGGATCCCGGGTTGTAGGTGAGTTAGTAATCTTAATACATGACTTTCGGGTATCTG
>DAWR01000211.1 GCA_002506015.1 Candidatus Methanogasteraceae archaeon UBA261
TCTCTTTGTGATAGTCCTCCTGCTTACAATCGTGGCTCTGGTGGGCATCTCCGTAGCCTCTGGAGCTGCGGACATGACCGTGAGTGATTCTTATTCTTCGATACTACGCAAACTCTTTCCCGATCGCTTTGAGTCAGAGTATATCTTCATATATGACGATGTTCCGGGAAGTGATAGCGATAGGCTCCTCAACTACCTCCATGCTGAGTATGGTATCGACTGGGTAGAGTATGCACAGATCAGCAAATCCGATGACGGCAGAACCATCGATATCTTCAATGGCGAAAATTCAGCCAAAATAACCCTCGATGAGATGGATAGCGGGAAAGCGTGGTTGAAGATTGAGGGCGGCAAAAGCGATAACCTGGAAGTCAAGGATAAGAACGGTGAGATGAAGATACACGAGTCGACATGGCTTGTGGATGTATGCGTCTGGAATCTCCGGCTTCCACGCGTCCTCCTTGCCATACTGGCAGGCATCTCTCTCGGGGCTTCGGGCGCGATCATGCAGTGGGCACTTAAGAATCCGATTGCTTCGCCATACACGCTTGGAATCTCATCAAGCGCTGGAATCGGCGGTTCGCTTGCAATTCTTGCAGGTGCAGGCATCGTTGGTGGAAAATATCTGATCATGGGGGCTGCCTTCGTCTCTGCCCTGATCGCAACAGCGATCATCCTCTATATCTCGAGGCGCAACTGGGCAACCCCTGTACTGGTCGTATTGATAGGTATTGCACTGGTGATCCTCTCCAGTCCGGTGATGACGATACTCAGGTACTTTGGCGAGGCAGAGGCTATGAAGGAAGCGGTCTTCTGGATGGTCGGCGACCTCAACAGGGCATCGTGGGACGTGCTGGCATACATGGCTGGCACAATTGTACTCTGTGTGATCCTCCTACTCCTGCCAATTGTCCTGCCACCACTATTCGGTGCAGACGGGAGGCGTACCAGGACTTATGCAATGGTTGTTGCGAGTCTACTGGTTGCAATCACGGTCTGCTTCACAGGAACGATCGGATTCATCGGACTACTGACTCCGCATATCTGTCGTCTGGTCATCGGAGATTATCAAAGGTTTGTAATTCCGGTATCAGGACTTGTTGGTGCGGTACTTCTGCTTGGATTGGACCTGGTGGCAAAAACAGTCATTTCACCGGTTGTTCTCCCGGTGGGCGTGTTGACACTATGGATGGGTGTTCCGTTACTTGTGTATCTCATAGTGCGAGAGGGAATAAAGGAAATGGGATTGACATGAAAATCGCAACACCCAGCCTCACCGTCCATGAAAGCCCAAATCTTTAAAAAAACACTATCTATTCTTATGTAGGAGAGGAAAATGCCCATCTATACCAGATGTATACGACCGCACAGTATTGACCCGGGATTGTTCACCAACCGGGAGGGCGAATACCACCATACAAAAGAGATCTTGAGGAGCATTATACTCGATAGTGTCACGTCAATCCTGTAATGTCGCAAAGAATATAACACATGTTCTTCATAATCAATCTGGGATGATTGAATATGAAGAAATACATCGTGACGCTTGCAAAAGAGGAGCGCGAAGCTCTTGACGCACTTACTTCCAAAGGTAAACACCAATCACAGAAAATCCTCAACGCTCTGATTCTACTCGGGTGCGATGAGGGCGCGTATCAGGTGAAACGTTCAACCAACGAAGTAATGGCCTCCGCCCTGAACATAAGTATGAGAAAGATTGACCGCGTGAAGAAGCGGTTTGTCGAGGAAGGTATTGAAATTGCCCTCAACGGGAGAAAAGGAAGCCGCATCTATGCTAAAAAAGCTGACGGCGATTTTGAAGCCCATTTGGTTGCATTGAGTTGCAGTGAGCCACCTGAAGGCTTTGCGAGATGGTCTCTGAGGTTATTAGCCGACAGGGTTGTCGAGCTTGATT
Source organism: Candidatus Methanogasteraceae archaeon UBA261 (assembly GCA_002506015.1). GTDB lineage: Archaea > Halobacteriota > Methanosarcinia > Methanosarcinales > Methanogasteraceae > Methanogaster_C. Next base: position 1,916 of record DAWR01000211.1, read on the forward strand.
ATATTGATAGCGTTTCTCATGAAACGATACGCCGCATTCTAAAAAAAACGAAATCAAGCCTTGGCAACGAAAAGGGTGGGTAATTCCACCGGAGCAAAACGGCAACTTTGTTGCAAATATGGAAATGGTGTTGGATGTTTACAAACGTCCGTTTGATCCACGATATCCCGTCGTGTGCATGGACGAATCACCTAAGCAGCTGATTGCAGAGACCAGAACTCCCATTCCTGCAACGCCTGGGCATCCGAACATGCATGATTATGAATATAGGCGTTGTGGTATGTGCAATATTTTTCTCGCCGGTGAGCCATTAGCAGGGACGCGCATGGTGAAGATCACCGAAAGAAAAACCAAGCGGGACTGGGCTCGTTTTATAGAAGAAATCGCAGATCAATACGAAACAGCAGAAAAAATAACGCTGGTGATGGACAATCTGAACACACACGTCCCAGGATCGCTCTATGAAACATTTCAGCCGGACAAGGCAAAGGCGATATTGGGTAGATTTGAGTTTGTATACACCCCGAAGCATGGGAGCTGGTTGAATATGGCTGAGATTGAGTTGAACGTGCTCACAGGACAGTGTTTAAACAGAAGAATCGACGACATCGAGGTTGTCCGGAAAGAAGTGCGAGCATGGCAGGAATTCAGAAACAACAGAAATGCGAAAGTCAATTGGCAATTCACTGCAGAGGAGGCCCGGATAAAGTTATCTCGCCTTTACCCGACACTTGAAAGTTGACGTGACACTAGGTGCTATCCAGCAGACGATCGGGAATGCCATCTCAGCAATAGAGTATTACGAGCAAGCACTCCCTATCAGCAGGGTGGTGTACGGTGACAGACATCCAGACGTGGCAACATATCTCAACAACACCGGCTCGGCATGGGATAACCTCGGCGAGCATAAGAAAGCGATTGGGTACTACGAGCAGGCTCTCTCGATTGACACTGAGGTCTACGGCGAGAGACATCCTACGGTGGCAACATATCTCAACAATATCGGCTTGGCATGGCACGTCCTTGGCGAGCATGAGAAAGCGATGAAGTACTATGAGCAGGCACTTTCTATTCGCAAGGATGTGTATGGTGATCACCATCCTGATGTAGCAACGACACTCAACAACATCGGCGGGGTATGGCATGACCTTAACAAGCCAAGAAAGGCGATTAAGTACTACGAGCAGCCCCTCTTGATTGGCCGGGATGTGTACGGTGACAAACATCCTGCGGTGGCAAGAAATCTCAACAATATCGGTTCATCATGGCATCAGCTTGGCAAGCCACGAAAAGCAATCGAGTACTACGAGCAGGCACTCTCGATCGACCGGGATGTGTACGGTGGCAGACATCCTGCAGTTGCAACAGATCTCAACAACATCGGCATGGCATGGCGTGCACTCGGCGATTTGCGACGTGCAAGTACCTGTCTTCAGCAGGCGTACACCATATTTCAAGAGTTCTATGGCGACGGGCACCCCAGTACCCGAAATGTAAAGGAGCTGCTGGATGCCTTGAATAAGTGAATGTCCCCCAATCAGGCACCCACCCCCACAAACGAACTTCCGGAGTGCGCACAACACCTGCTGCTACGCCGCATGATGTGCCTGATATAAATCCCATGCGACACAGATAGCACGAACCATGAACCTGAATGCAGTAACTGTTCCGGATATTCCGCTGATTGAGAGTGGCGACGATCTTGCAGAGATTATCTGCAAACGAGTCGCGTTGCAGGATTGTGACATCGTCGTTGTCGCGTCCACGATCGTTGCAAAGGCTGAGGGGAGAATCGTGAGACTGCAAGATATCAGTCCGACAAAGCGTGCAATTGCGATCGCTGATGCGAACGAGAGCGATTCGGGGTTTATCCAGGCGGTTCTCGACGAGAGTGTGGAGACGCTCATCGAGTCGCCATTCCTTCTCACGAAGACGCGGCGCGGAAACATCTGTGTGAATGCCGGAATCGACGGATCGAACGTGGATGGGGATGGTGATCACATTATACTGCTACCGGACGATCCTGACAAGAGCGCAAAAAATATGAGGGCTGATATGCTTTCGATAACCGGTAAGAAGGTGAGTGTGGTAATCACTGACACCAACGGACGGGCATTTCGTGATGGGCAGATCGGAGTTGCGATCGGAGTCTCCGGAATCAGACCGACCAGAGACTGGCGCGGGACATGTGATCTCTTCGGCGATGTTCTTGAGGTTGCAAACGAAGCGATCGTTGACGAACTCGCTTCTGCTGCAAACCTTCTCTTTGGCGAAGGTTGCGACGGGACCCCGGTTGTGGTGATCCGCGGGCTCGATCTTTACGCTGAATCTGATGGAATCGGATCACTGTACTTCCCGGAATCAGATGATGTCATCCGAAGAACACTTCTAACAGCGAAAGATGAAAAATAGAAGATGGGGCCGCTGCGATTTGAACGCAGGTGTCGGCGTCCCGGACGCCGAAGGATGGACCAAGCTACCTCACGGCCCCATTGGTCAACAATCAGTAATATGGTGCAAAATCGTCAACCAACTCTGCATGGGTCAGGAGCATTCTCCGGCAGCAGTATCTCTCGACTCCGAGATCATCCATAACCTTTGCCGGATCTTCCAGTTCTATTCTCTTCTTGTACTCCTGCCACGCGCTGGATACGACCTTTCCGCAGGTGAAACAACGAACAGGGATCATAACGCAATCACCGGTATGATTTCTGTCTGCGTGTTCTTGCGCCTTTGCCGCCGAACTTCTTTGCCTCTGTGTGTCTCGAGTCACTGACCAGCAGATTGCGGTCATAATCCGAAAACGTCTGTTTGAGCGTTGTATCGTTCGTCCATGCCAGAAGTCCTTTGGCGATCGCCGTTCTCGCAGCATCCGCCTGACCCATGACGCCACCGCCGCGCGTATTCACGCTGATGTCAACGCCACTGGCAATCTCTTCGCCAGCGAGTATGAGCGGCTCCTGCATCTTGAGTCTGGCGAGTTCAGGATCGCAGATCTCAAGTGGCTTCTTGTTGATGCGCACCCTGCCTACGCCTTCCTTGATTGTTGCACGTGCAACCGCGGTCTTCTTTTTACCCGATGAATTGATAACCCTGATCATCTGGTAGTGGTATCTTTTGTTACGTGATATAAAGATATCTCATGCAAGACAGAGCGCCGGTAGAACAACCTTTATATCCATACGATCGTGATATTAATAAATACCGAATCTGAAAAAATAGAGGCTGTACAGGATGAATATAAAGAAGTTTCGAGGATCGCGTACATGTGGAGGAGGTACGCATAAGAATCGCCGTGGCGCAGGCAACCGGGGCGGGCGCGGTAAATGTGGCGCAGGCAAGCATCATGCCACACGGGCACTGTTACGTGGATATACTTATGGGAAACACGGGTTCACACGTCCGCAGAAGATAATTGTTGATACAAAGACGATCAACATAAGCGAACTCGATTCAAGGATATCCGAACTGATGCACACAGGATTCGCTGAAGAGAAGGATGGTGTGGTACATATCGATGCCAGCGGCTTAGGGGTTCACAAAGTTCTCGGAGCTGGTCGTGTGAATCGGGCAATGGCAGTTTCTGCGCAAGCATTTTCCGCAACAGCGGTCGAAAAGATCGAGAACGCTGGCGGGACAGTGATCCATACTTAGTTCAAAACGGTTAATGGTGTTGCAATGAGCTTTAGAGAAGCCATCGAGCCAATCCTTGCCAAGTTACCATCAGTCGCAAGCCCGGAAGGGCATGTGCATCTCAAGCAGAAGCTTACATGGACTGTCGGTATCCTTGTCCTGTATTTTGCGCTATCGAACGTCCCGCTCTTCGGCATGTCGCCGGAATCGCGTGATATGTTCGAGATGTATCGGGCGTTCTTTGCCGGACAGGGCGGGACACTGATGCTTCTCGGAATAGGTCCGATCGTGACAGGTTCAATCATCCTGCAACTGCTCGTTGGTGCCGATGTTATACATCTAGATATGTCAGACCCGCGGGATCAGGCACTCTTCCAGGGCGCACAGAAGATGCTGGTCTTCGTGATGATCGTCTTCGAGGCGCTTCCGCAGGTGCTTGGCGGCTACATCCAGCCATCGCCTGAGATCGCAGCTATGCTCGGCGTCTCGATACTAACAATCAAATACCTCCTGC
>DAWR01000219.1 GCA_002506015.1 Candidatus Methanogasteraceae archaeon UBA261
GGATCTGGTCTCTGAGCTGCTTGTTGAGATTCTTGCCGAGGAGCGGAAGCGCAATATCTTTGTTGTTGAGCTTCAGGAGCTTGCAAACGAGTTAAAGGCGATCGATCAGGAGATCAGGCTCACACCGATGGAGCGGGATGTGCTTGGTTTTGTGGTTGCAACAAAGCAGTCGTTGAGCGCAAGCGAGGTGTCCAGAGGGATGGGTGCGGAGTATCCGAGTTTGCGGCACAGGACACATTCATCGAGTGTCTTGAATTCGCTTGTATCAAAAGGGGTTCTCGGGAAGATTAAGTCAGGTCCCGGCTATTATTTCACAACACCCGTTGAGGCGGTGATGGAAAGCCTCAAAAAACGAGGCGAAGAGCCGGATAGTTGCTCGCCTTCCAGGATTGCGGATGAGACTGGGATGCCGCTGGTTGTGGTTCTTGAGGTGATCGGGGGACTGCTTGGATCGGAATGAGGCTGGAATATGATGTGGGCTCTCCTCTGGTTTGTATGGGCGCCATAATATCCCAACATCAGCAATTGAATCAGGTGCTGTGACCACAGAAACCTTCATAACTCTCAAACAGAGATCATACCGCAGGAGATCATAATGGAACCGATTACCGCGAGATACGATGCAAAAGCCATAGAGGAAGAGGTGCAGCGGTTCTGGGACGATAACAGCACTTATGCGCATGTCCGGGACCTGCGAAAGCATGAAAAGACGTTCTTTTTCGTAGATGGACCTCCGTACACCACGGGACACATCCATCTTGGCACAGCATGGAACAAGATCATCAAGGATTCGGTCCTGCGATGCAGATCCATGCAGGGCAACAATGTCATTGATCGCGCCGGATGGGATATGCACGGACTTCCGATTGAGGTGAAAGTCGAAGAAAAACTCGATTTCAAAACAAAAAAGGATATAGAGGAGTATGGAATCGATGCATTTGTATCCACGTGCAAAGAGTTCGCAATACAGAACATGGGTGCCATGACGACCCAGTTCAAGCGTCTTGGAGTGTGGCTCGACTGGGACAACCCATACATGACACTCAAGCGTGAATATATCGAATCTGTCTGGTGGACGCTCAAAAAAGCAAACGAAAAAGGATTACTTGAGAAAGGGCGGCGTGTTGTGAACTGGTGTCCGCGGTGCGAGACCGCGATTGCGGATTCAGAGGTTGAATACGGAGACCGAACCGACTCATCGATCTACGTCAAGTTTCCAGTGATGGACGAGGAGAATACGTTCATAGTCATCTGGACAACAACTCCATGGACGATTCCGGCAAACATTGCGGTTGCTGTGCATCCTGACTTCGAGTACTCTGTGGTACGTGCATACAAGGATGCAAAGAGCGAGATATTGATCTTTGCCTCTGAACTGGTCGATCAGGTATTAAAAGCAGGGCGATATCAGGATTATGAACTTCTTGATGTCCGTTATGGAAAAGATCTCGTTGGCATGAGGTACATGCATCCTCTGGCGGATATCATACCGAAACAGAACGAGTTCGAGCACAAGGTCTTTCCAGCGGATTTCGTGACCACTGAAAACACCGGGTGTGTGCATATCGCTCCCGGACACGGTGTGGATGACTTCGAACTCGGGTCAAAGTACGGACTTACTCCGTTCTGCCCCGTGGGTCCGGACGGACGGTACACTGCGGAGTTGGAGGTCTATGAGGGCGTCTATGTCAAGGATGCGGATCAGACTGTGATCAATGATCTTCGCGAGCGGGATCTGCTGCTTGCGAGCGGAACGATCGTGCACCGCTACGGGCATTGCTGGCGGTGCAAGACGCCGATCATTTATCTTGCAACCGAGCAGTGGTTCCTGAAGATTTCAGAGCTTAAGGAGGCTATGCTCAATGAGATTGCGAAGGTGAGCTGGTATCCTGCCTGGGCAGGCTCGGCGAGGTTCCATGACTGGGTTTCCGGGGCAAGGGACTGGTGCATATCGAGACAGCGGTACTGGGGTGTCCCGATCCCGATCTGGGTCTGCGACTCGTGCAAAAGGTACGAGGTGATCGGAACCGGTGATGAACTCAAAAAGAGGTCATCTTCTGTGCCATCCGACCTGCACAGACCGTGGGTTGATGAGGTCACCTTCGGATGCGAGTGCGGCGGGACTATGCGCAGGGTCGAGGACGTCTTTGATGTCTGGTTCGACTCAGCGGTCGCATCGTGGGCAACGCTCGGGTATCCACACAATACCGAATCATTCAAAGCTATGTGGCCCCCTGATTTCATTGTGGAGGGGCACGACCAGACCAGAGGCTGGTTCTACTCGCAACTCGGCGCAGGAATGGTCGCATTCGACAGAATCCCGTACAAAAGCGTGCTTATGCACGGCTTCACCCTGGATGAGAGTGGAAGCAAGATGTCAAAGAGCCTCGGCAACGTAATCGCACCAGAGACTGTTATCGAGCGATTCGGGGCTGATGCGCTGCGCATGTACGTACTATCTACAAATTCTCCATGGGACGATCTTAAATTCAACTGGAGCGAGATTGAGACCGTGCACCGTTCCTTAAACATTCTCTGGAACGTCTACCGCTTCCCGCTCCCTTACATGATCCTTGACAACTTCGATCCCGCAGCAGATGCGGTAACATTTGAATCGGTGCGTGATGCGATGAGACCTGAGGACCTGTGGATTCTCTCGAGGGTAAACTCGCTTGTGCGCGATGTCACATCCGCAATGGACGAATACAAGCTCCACACCGCGACCCGTGCGATTATGGAGTTCATACTCGATGATCTCTCGAGATGGTACATCCAGCTGATCAGACCTCGTACATGGAACGAGGCGGACGATCCTGACAAGCTCGCGGTTTACCGGGTTCTTTACGACGTGTTCACGACGGTTACACGGGTTATCGCACCGTTCATGCCGTATCTCGCAGAAAACATCTACCAGAACCTCGAGGCTGATGGGGCTGGTGCAGATGGCGTGGATAGTGAGAACAGGAGTTCGGTCCATGCGTGCGATTGGCCAGTTCCCAACCAGGACCTGATCGATCCGCAGCTTGAGGAGGACATGGCAGAGATCAGAAAAATCGTTGAGGCGGCTGCAAACGCTCGTCAGAAGGCGAAGAGGAAGCTTAGATGGCCTGTCGCGAGAATCGTGGTTGCGCCGACAGGCGAGGCAGGCAAAGACGTGATGCGTGCGGTCCGATCGCTTGCGGGCGTCCTATCCGAGCAGACAAATGCCAAAGAGATCGTTGTCCTGGGCGTGGACGAGACGTGGGATGCGCTTGGCGTCGANNCCGGATATGGCAAAACTCGGTCCAGCGTTCAAGAAAGACGCCGGAAAAGTGGCGGATGCGATCAGGGGTGCTGACGCGAGTGTGCTCATGGCTGCAATCGAGAATACCGGTGAATGCAAGCTCGATTATGCGACGATTATGGCAGATATGGTCAGCTTCGAAAGGACGCTTCCGGAGTATGCCGTTGATTCCGAGTTTGCTCACGGCACGGTCTATGTGGATGTCTCACTCACGCCGGAGATTGAGGCGGAGGGCTATTCCGCAGAAGTGATACGCCGCATCCAGGATATGCGAAAGGAGCTCGATCTTGAGGTCAATGACTGGATCACGGTCACGGTTACGCTACCAGATGAGCGTGTGGGCGATCTTCTACATAAGAGGGCAGGGGTGATCGCCGGAGAGGTTCGTGCAAAGGAGATGTCGATCGGTGACGCTTCGGCAACCGGCGATCTCGTGAAAGAGTGGACAGTAGAGGGCGTGGAGATCTCAATCGGCGTTGGGCGCATGAAACTATGATGAATGACGGTGGCTGTGCCATTCCGGAGTTAACAGCGATTTGGGAGTCCATGCAGGGCGAGATACGATCGAGGCTGGATGAGTTCAGACAAATCCGTGAACGTGGAGATTCGGATGCGGTCTTTGTCGAACTCGTCTTCTGCCTCCTGACCCCGCAGTCAAAGGCGAGGGCGTGCTGGGCTGCTGTGCAGAATCTTCTGGAGAAAAACCTCCTGTTTGAGGGAACCAGCGAACAGATTTCAGGAGAACTGCGTGGAGTACGGTTCAAGTACAGAAAGTCGGAATACATCGTCAAAGCGAGGGATATGCGGGACCAACTTGCAGAGATCAGCCAGTTCGATGATGCTTGCGATGCGAGAGAGTGGCTGGTTCAAAACGTGTTGGGAATCGGGTATAAGGAGGCGAGCCACTTCCTGAGAAATATCGGGTGCGGGGAGAGTCTTGCGATTCTCGACCGGCATATACTGAAGAACTTGAAGTTACTCGGAGCAATCGAAGAGATTCCGAAATCGCTATCACGAAAGACGTATCTTGAGATCGAGAAGGGGATGAGGGTGCTTTCAGATGAGATTAAGGTACCTATGAGCCATCTGGATCTGGTTTTGTGGTGCAAGGAGACTGGAGAGGTCTTCAAATGACAGAGATTGGGTGGTGCAGACTTCATATCTCAATACTGCCCGAAGGCATCAAGATATTCCTTGAAGGATTTGGCAATGGGGACTGAAGAGACGATGGTCCGGGCTAAATCTCATGTGGCTGCAGAACATGGCAGAGAAATGGGTGATTCATGGGCACCGCTGATGGAAGAGATGACTGAACTGCCCATGATTATAGACTGGGACTCGTACGTTCAGATGAAGACGAAGTATAATCTGACGCAGTACTGAGAGACTGCGTTAAGGATATGGGCGCGTCCATGTTTTTGTTTTTTTGTGTTGTTGTTGATGTATATACTTCACACCGCCACAACTTGAGCTTTTTCAAATCTCTGAAACCGTAGTGTAAGCAAGGCGCTGAGTCCTTGTTTGTGGGTCATATCAGTTTGGTTTCGCCAATAAAAAAAGCGCAGTTTATGCCGGTGCTGAGTATAGTCCCATATGTTTTGACTTTATATACTCCTCTCCACTTTCTAAATTTTCTTACAATCCGGCCTCCATCCGCTTGAGGAAGACGTTCAGCTTACATCCATCCGGAAGTCTTGACCAAAATGCA
>DAWR01000001.1:0-1691 GCA_002506015.1 Candidatus Methanogasteraceae archaeon UBA261
CCATTGACCGACTCGTTCCAGAACTCTTTTCCATCGTATCCGCGACAGACGTCAACTTCCGAATGCATAGACGACGACACCAGAGACTGGAACCGGGAATCGTACCTCTCACGCAGCTCATGCCCCTGACTTGCGTTGAACCGGTCGTGTAATCGCTTCTCACTTAAATCCGGACGGTGTGATCTCGGATGCGTTCTGTTCTCATCGAAGACGCTGGCAACTATCTCGTGCTCCCGACTTGCATTGAACCGGTCATATATCCGTTCTACATCCGAATTCGGACGGTGTAACTCCGGATCTATTCTGTTCTCATCAAATATGTCGGCAGCCCGGTCATGTGTTTCAGGAGTTGATCCGGAAATGTGATCCGTAACCGATCTGTTTGAATCCATTGCGCCATAGAACCAGAACCATGGAAAACTTTCGCCACGGATCATAGCATCATCAAGTCCGTCCCCGTCAAGGTCTTCCACCGGATTCACGCTTATGTACAACTCGTCGCCAAGCTCTCCTACGGACTTGTTCCACAATTCGGTTGCATCGCCTGCAACATTGATGTAGGTCCTGGCAAGCGATTTCACATAGAACCATCCTTCCTTTCCGTCGTCTGCTGAGGGTCTCACCAGATATTCCGTGCGAACCGGCGACGAGAACGAATAATCGATCATGCCACTCACCGTAGAATCTTCAACCGTCTCAACCGTTATAGCCCTCGGCGCAACGATCCGTTTCGTGGCTACCCCGGGTGAGTCGGTCGCGATAGATGTGATGATTGGGGCATCCACCTCGTACCATGGAACATTATCGAGCTCACCATCCGGACTTGCGGCAGATACCACAGGTTGCTGGTAACTGGCTCCGGGTTGCTGTTCCGGTATTGCCAGCGCAGGATCCCCGAGCAGTGTGAACTCAAAGAGGGTGACCAGATTTATGTCGTCAGTGAAATTATTCTCTGCGACATACGTCGTAATCGCTGTTTTCGTTACATCACCGAGTGTAACCGCACCATTGTGATACGCGGCAAAGACATTCGTCAGCATTCCTGCCATGTGCGGTTCCTTTGTTGTATGCAGACAGCCATTCTCGATATAGAAATCAGGCGAGCCATAGTTGACCCTTGATCCACCGATATACGCTATTCCGGCTGCGTTTGAGAGCAAGACCGCCTCACCGAACGACAACGGAACGCCACCGTCCATAACATTGGTATCGAACGCTCCGTTCATGCATGCAATCGATACAACTATCGGCGTCTTTGAGCTTTCCGGAAGCGCCAGCAGGTCATCAGCACAGATCCTTCCGGATCCATACGGACCATCACCATTCTCTGTTGCGATGCACTCACCATTACCATGGGTTATGCTGTACAGTATCCCCGCCCCTCCCGAATGCGCGGCAAGCATCTCCTCAACTGTGAACCGGCAATCAGTCCTGTATAGTTTTTCGATCTTCATGCCGTTGAAGGACTCGTCGTTTATCGCATCGGCGATTATCAGTTCTCCCATGTAATACTCTGTGCCGAATGGCTGTCCGCCAGCAAGCGATACGTTTTTAAACCAGTCCCAGTTGAGAGTTGCATCCCACGCCGCAATTTTTCTTGCGACATGATCCGCTTCTGTTGAGTTGTTCACAGGAATTCGTCCAACCCTGTAATTGGGAACAAGATCGAAATCCGGAGAGCCATAGAAGTA
>DAWR01000001.1:1773-6502 GCA_002506015.1 Candidatus Methanogasteraceae archaeon UBA261
GTGACATACTCCAGATCAGGATGCGCATCAGAATCGTTCAGGAATGCAATCGTCCTTTTTGCAAGGCTGTAATTGTACCCCTGAATATTGTCCCACCCCTTGTTTGTTGAATCGTTGTATCCGGAGTATGGTGGATCCGGGGACTCAGCATAGTTCTGATAGATCCATGCCGTGTCGATCACTTCAGTTGAGGTCCCTTCACCCGCATGGAATTCCTTGAGGTCTTCTGCCTGCGAATGGAGTTCCGGCGGAGTCAGTATGATGTTCCTCGCGGTAATCAAAGTCTTATCAGAGACGGTTTTAACAACCGCGTCCTCTGTGTAGTATACCTTAACCTGTGCCTCTGTTATCAGAACCGCCTTCTCTTCCTGGGGATTGTACTGCACCGGATATATCCTGACAAAGACGTATTTATAGTCCTCATCACATCCGACATCGTACGAAACCGCGTTTCCGGGCAGGTAACTATCGAGCGCGTATACCTGCTCATCCGGAACTCTCGTGATTTCTGTCTTCTGTTTCATCCCCGACTTGATCATCCACGCGAGTGGCTCTGCGGTCGGGGTGATCTTCAGTCTACCTTCAATCTCTTTGCAGCTCCCGCTTACCACTTTTACATCAACCACCCTCGCATTTTTCGGGAGTTTTACAGTAAAAGTCTCCATCGGAAGCGCGGGCTCGCCCGCTTTTGTATATGGTTCGAGGTCATCTACTTTTACGTAGACATACTCGTCCTTATCGATGATGTCGCAATCTGTTACACTGAATGAGATCGTTTCTGCGCTGCATGGCAGTGACACGTCCTCCATGTCCGTAACACCAAGTTCCGCGATATTCATCGCTGTGCCAAGGCGTGCCGGACTGCTATACCCGTAAGCAGCCGGAACAGCGCCCAGTATCACGGTTAATGCAACCACAGTTGCCAAACCGTACAGTTTCAGATGTTCCATTTTTCAGTCCTCCTTGTTTGATTCAGACTAATGTGAGCAAATATGGTACTGTACAGTACTTTACTGAATAACATTTTGCTCTCATGAGAAAACTACGTTATATGTAATAAGGTTTTCGTATGACTACACAAGTTCAATATATATATATTTAAGATCAGAAACTAACTCGCCAGATAGGGCGATTGAGGTCGTAAACCGATGAAATTTAGATAACCGTCCAGAATTATATGTTGCTCCGGATACGTCACATTGTCACAGATTAACATCGCAGATTGAGCTTTTTTTGGTTCTGACATAACTACTCAGGTACCTAAAACAATATCATGCGACCTCGCGGTACCGGCACTACTGGACCCGGAACACAACATAAGCCAAACGAGGATTTAACCGCAGAGTGCTGCTGAGGGACGCGGAGGCGGACATCTCTCTTGCGTTCCTCTGCGCCCTCCGCGGTTATTTTTCTTGATAGGAAGTACAGAATAGCAAGCGAGAGTCCAATCAACATACCTGAGTAGTTACCGGGATTGTTGCGTGCCTGGAACTCGAATCTATTTCCCCCGCACAACACCGCACATTTCTCTTAACGTCGCGCCGAACTCGGATTCCACGATATGACTGACCCCGAGCGTCTTCGGGTGCAGGTCGATCTCAACGACAACCGCCGCATGCCCCATCTCCTTCAATGGGAGCACCTGCCTGGGACCGTTTGTCACTGACAGGACCTCCATTCCGGGCATGGACTCCATGGGCACCGCATGCGGAACGCCGGATATGACCGAAAAATCAAAATCAGAGTATTTGCTTTCGATAATCTTTCCTGCGACCTTTCCTGTGATCGGGTACTCATCCAGTCCGCCGGTCGTCTCGTGTATCTGTACCCCTGCCTCGCCAAGATCTCGAAGGATGTCTACCGCATACCGCTGCACCCTTGGGAGACCTACGTCCGTTCTGAGGTTTGCGAGGTTTACGATCCTCGAATCCGAACCGATATGCGCTGCGCATTCGTTTACTGCGAGAAGAATGTCAGAAAACATGTATGCAGTCTCTTTCTTCGCATTCATTATGTTTATGCAGTCTTTTCCGTCTTCCAGCAGCTTTATGACCTGTTCGGAAACCCGGTACTTGAGATCACCGCGCGATGGCTCAAGATACTCCTTGCTCGCAGCGCCGTGCCTCTGCTCGAGCAGTGTCGCCTCTTTCAAGAGCGCTTTCTGCCGCTCAAACTCATTATCATCGATAATCCCGACGTCCCGTGCCGCTTCAAGGGTTACGATCACACCGTGGGTGTTCTCGTGATACCCCGCATGCATCTCGACCACGATCACCGGAACATCGAGATCGGCATCCTCAACCGCCTGATGGAGGTCCTCACCTATGATCATGCTGGCACACGTCCCGACAACCCCGATTCTCTTCGGATGCCATAGCTCGGTCACTCTCTCAAGCAGTGCCGTAAGCAGCTCACGCCCGCCAAACACAAAATCAGTCTCATCCATCGCTGTTGTGACCACTCGCAGATCCTCCTCCTCAAGCAGGCGGGCGTGCTTGAACGAGCATCCCGGAGGTCCGTGCAATATTGCAACATCTGCGTCGAGATCACGCAACGTGTAGAGCGCCGCAACGATCGCGCTCGGACGCGGGTGCATTATCTTGATATCAGCCATAATGTGACTTGTTGCTGGTGCTGGTATTAATATTTGCTATCTGTCTGGGCGCGGGGAATTATGATCTGATACTCGAGAACGTGACAGACTGCCTCCGCCGGCACGGTACAGCAACAAAGCAAATCATCTTCGAGGGCGAGCCCTCCACTGCGTTGAATGGGATTGAGTTGAGTGAGGAGGTGCTCTGACTGGCAGCACAGCTTCTGCCTTGCGAAACCACAACCACATCCGAGCGCTACCACCCCAACATCACCCCCCAGCCAGCCGCTCCACCCGCTCGACCGAATCCGCATCCTCTATCGTCTTGTCGAACCTGACCCGGACGAGCCGCGGGAACCTGAGCGCATATCCGGACGCATAATGTGGGCTCTTCTGAATCGCCTCGTAAGCGATCTCGAAGACGACAACGGGCTGCAATTCAATCGTTTTTCCTTCCTCTGAGATTACATGCTGCGAGAATAACTCGGTCAGTTCGGACAGCTGTTCGTCAGTGATTCCGGTTCCGACTCTGCCGATCTCAAGAAACTCCGATGTAGCCGGGTCGTAGCATGCGAGCAGGTATGAGCCGATCAGGTTCGCTCTCCGCCCTTCGCCCCAGTCCGCTCCGACTACGACCAGATCAAGTGTTTCCATGATTGGTTTTATCTTTAGCCAGTTTTTGCCGCGTTTTCCGGGAGAATAGACCGAATCCAGGGTCTTCATCATCACGCCCTCGTGCCCTGCGTCCAGTGCCTCCTGATACATGGCATGCGCAACATCAGAGTCGTCTGTGCATCGCTGCTCTGCCACCCTGAGGTGCTCGGCGGGCTCTACGATCTCATCCAGCCGCTCTCTTCTGGCAAGCAGTTCTTTGTCGATCAACGACGCACCATCGAGGTACATGATGTCAAAGAGGTTCAGGTAGAGCGGGATCTTCTGCGCCATCGCTGATACGTCGTATTTCCTCCGAAACCGCCGCATAATATCCTGGAACGGGAGCGGTTTTCCATCGAGCCCCACAGCAACAGCTTCACCATCGAGAATCACCTGATTTGCGTGTATATTGGATTTCACGAGTTTCACGACGTCAGGAAGCGATTCTGTCACGTCTTCGAGTTTTCTTGAAAATATCCGGACAATGTTGCCGTCCTTGTGTATCTGCACCCTCACGCCATCGAACTTCCATTCGACAGCATACGTCCCCGGGATATCGCCGAAGCTGCCTGTCTGTGCAAGCATCAGTTTGATCGGTCTGCCGATTACGATTGTAACCCCGCTTAGATCATGGCGGAATGCGGTGACTGCGACCTCGCCGAGATCGTTGATCAGCATGTATGCACGCTCAACCGCGCCCACGTCCTCTCCTGCCGCCTGCGCGATCGCATCCCGGACGATGCCCTCACCGACTCCGATTCTGAGTTCGCCTAACACCAGTCGCGCAAGGTACCCGGATTCGCCAGGGGATGCGGTGCTGAAGAGGTACTGCAGGTGCCTGATTTTTGTCTGCTGCGAACCAGTGCCGGATGCGTGCGCAATTGCGAGCAGCCTCTCGAAGAGGTCGCTCATGCTCAACTCTGTCGCAGCACCAGTGAAATCGAGAAACGTGGTCTGTGATTTCGCCGCACCCCTCTCGAGCGCGATCTTCGCGGTATCGCCCACATCCCCTGTCTCGCGTATCAGTTGCTTGATCTCCTTAACAGAGATGCCTGACGCTCTTGACATCGATTCATACAGTAGGGAGGGTCCAACGCCGAGTTCAACCGCGTTCCAGTCAGGAAATATCCGCCCCATCACAAATCTGGCGACGATGGGGAGTTCGGTCTCATGGCATCCGGACTCGCTGATCCGCTGGAAAAGAGACGACACGACCGCTGTTATCTCAAGGGAACCGGAGATTTTTTCGATCTCCTCACAGGTATCTGTAAATTCTCTAAATGTGGTCATGATTCCTGCGAATTAAGATCACGCACCCGGCGAGGATGCCTGCCAGCGCAGACATCGCCCCGAATCCGGGCATGCTCTTTATCTTCTGCACAACGCCCTCCGTCTCCTGTGTCTCATTTGTTTTGTCTGGCGCATCCTCTTCCGAGGTCGTGGATTCAGTGGGTTCAGTGGGTTCAGTGGATTCGGCAGATT
>DAWR01000001.1:6636-8446 GCA_002506015.1 Candidatus Methanogasteraceae archaeon UBA261
AAGGTTGCTTCGGGTCGGTACTCCCGGGTAAGGTCGACCTGCTTTGAGGTCTGGTAATGCACAACTGCGCGTGGGAGCGTGACTGATCCATTGATCTTGAGCGCATAACTGTTCACATACTCGCTCGTATATTCGGTCGCTTCCGGATTCAAAACGATTTTGAAGTTGAGTGTGCCATCGATCAGTTCCGCGCCCGCAGGTATTGTATCGAAGACATACACCATTGCAGCGCAATCGCCGGTGTTCTTCACGCTGACTGTGACATTTACGGTGTTATTAACATCCACTGTGTTATTGATCAGTTCAGCGGTCTTCGTAATCGTTACGTAGGGACCGTTGACAACGGTCTCGGGAGTATTGCTTGTGATATTGATCCGGTTCCCGTAACACCACACCGACGCATTCACCGCTGGAAGCGTGTACGTCTTCGGAACGAGCGGCGTAGCCGAATACCGGTACTCATTTTGGATATAGTTCCAGTAGAGGTCACGGTCAGGATTGACCACGAACTCGTCGGGAATGGAATCGCTGATCTCGACACGGTCTGCCATACTGACATTCGTTATACTGAGTTCGATAAATATCTTTTCCCTGACATAACTGCCAATGCTTGTGCTCTTGGTTATTACAAACGAGTTATTCATCCACTCCGCAAGTGTTATCGGCGGCGTCGACTCGATTATGCATATCTCGACATCGATCTTCTGGGTGTGCACTCTGTTCTCGATTACAATTTCGGTGGCGTTTATCCGTATCCTGTCGGTACCGTTCTCGACGTATGTCCCTGAGCAACTGAGATTGAATGTGTACGAACCGGAATTTGAATCATACACAAAATCCGAGATGGTCCCGTTGGTGCTAAAGACGTCATGCCAGACCGCTGTTCCATTCTTGAGTATCGTGACAAGTGCCCAGATGAATTCGTCCGACATGATCTGGGACATGTTTCCAGCACTGAAATCGGTCACCTCAAACTCATATCCACCAATTGCAACGCGCTCGCCCCACACAAGCGTAACCTCTCTGCATTCACTCTCCTCGCACACAGCAACCGGGACTGCAATCAACGAAAGAATCAGCACCATAAGGGCGATTCTGATAGATTTCATCCATCTCATCTACGTGATCTTCGACGTCTGCCAGCCAGAAGAATCGCTGCCAGCAATGTGACTGCCGCAATTGCGCCTGTGAATCCGGGTTCCTTGCGCACAGGCGTATCTATCGTTTCAGCGGGCTCAGCAGATGCGACCCCCGACTCCAACGCCTTGGACGCTGCCTGCCTTTCCACCTCTTCCGCTTTTTCTGCTTCGGCTCTGATCTTCTCAGCGGCAGCACCAATGGGTTCAGTGCCGTTCACGTACAATATCGGCATCTCAGAGATGCTGATGCCCCCATACGCTGTGATATCAAGAAACTCAACCACTGTCGGAGGCAGCATCACGGTCCGGTTCGGATCGATTGTGTAGTCGAACGTCTCAGCCATACCCTCTTTCAGAACCCGCCTCACTGAGAACGTGCCATTCGCCTCATCCATGACAACACCGCGCACAGGTGATGCGCTGATCAGAACGGACTCCGCAGGGATCTGATCCGTAATCACAACCGATGCGGGTCTGTCGCCCGTGTTTTTCACACTCACAGAGATCTTTGCAGTGCAATTCTCAGGTGTACCGTTCGGAGCTACCAATTCAGGTGACACAGTCTTCGTAACCTCGATATAGGGACCATGCACCTTGACCGCCTGCTGGTATGTGGCAGCGCTGTAGTTGTGCCCGCTTTCGGTCCAGTTGACGACCGCTGCTCCAAGTTC
>DAWR01000161.1 GCA_002506015.1 Candidatus Methanogasteraceae archaeon UBA261
AAATCATTACAGACAATGTCGAGTCTTCTAAGCTTGCGTCAAAATAATATATCCATACGTTGCTGTCTATCATTATCATTGCATCTTCCACGTGCTTTTGATCTCTTCCGGAGTAATCGTCCTTTTTCCACTCTTTATCTTTCCTTCCATCCTCTCAATGAATTCTTCCGGAGTAATCACGGGCAAAAGCGTTATTTTTTTACCCTCGGTCGTGACTTCGAACTCTTCTCCTGATTTCAGGCACAGTTCTTCCCTTATCTTCTGTGGGATTTGAAGCATTCCTTTCTCGTCGATAACTGTTATTGCCATATCCAAACCTCGCTATATTCAGCATATCAATACAGTGGTATCGCTACCGTACTTTGAATTTGTAGCGTTACCTGCATTATTCTTTGCGATACTCTCCAATTTCACGCTGTTGTGCATAGTATGCCTCCGGACCCATATATTCAATTCTCATTCCGATTCAAGCAGCCCCCCGATCGCCTCAAGCACCGCCGCAAGAGATCCCCCCCTCATCCGCGATATCGTCCGGTGCCTCCGCAAGTTTCTCGATACTCTTCCTTGATCCATCCCCCCTCACCAGTCAATTCTCACCTCAACCGGCTCCGCAGTCTCATCAAAGAACGCAACCTCATGCACCCTGGTGATGCTGCTCCACCGCACCGCATTCTCTGAAACCCGCTCAGGCGGTGCCCGCGGTCTGCGCTCCTCGCTTCCCACGGCATGCACGCCAAAAAGAACAGTTGCATCAGGCACAATCGCCCTGATTCGTGCAGCAACCTCTGGCATCGTCCCCTTATCCACGTCAGACAGGGCAGGCGTACCCAGTGGGTGGCTGTGGACGTGCACGATCAGGTTCGGCATCTCGGCTCGCTCAGCCCTGATGTGCTCGACCATCTTCTCGGCAATGTATGAGACCATCTCCGGAGTGGCATGAGCCACCACCTCGTTTGAAGAGAACTTGTGGAGATGGTCGACGCTTGTGCCATATCCGGTGAGTGCGTAGACCACCTCCACATCGGGCTCTTTCGGTCGAAAGACGGACTCTACCCGAATCTCCATCTGGCTGAGGATGGGGTGGGAGAGTGCGAGCCCCCTGCGTCCGGCAGCCGTGGCAGATGCTGCCGAGGGTGCGGGGTACACAGCAGGGGACCCCTCCATCCCCGCCATGTCCACACGCTCAGTCTTCCTCGTCTTCTTCAGTTTGATCCGGACTGTTCCGTTTCCTCCGATGCCTACCTTGATTCTCTTCATCCGTACATCTACACCTCTTCATACACTTCTATCAATCACGTCCTCCGTTTTCGGGTCGTGGTCGTATACTCGCGAGTGTTGTTGTATCACCTCTAATCACTTCCTCCGTTTTCGGTCGTGGTCGTTACACTCGCGAGCGTCCGTCTACTATTCTTCAATCACTTCCTCCGTTTTCGGGTCGTATACTCGCGAGTGTTGTTGTATCACCTCTAATCACTTCCTCCGTCTTCGGGTCGTGGTCGTATACTCGCGAGAGTGTCCAGTCTTACTCTTCTTCGATTACTACCTCCGTCTTCGGTGGCTTCCGGATCACCATTGCAATGATCACGATCGCAATCACTGCCAGACACCCAACGATGATGTAGGTGTACGGAAGTTCTTTCATTCCACTGTTGCCTGTGTTGCCGGTCGGTTCCGGATCCATCGGATTGGGCGATGGTGCTTCCACAGAGAGCGGGTGCGTCAATGAGATCTGCTGGAAAGCGTCCTTGTCGTCACCGGGCCAGTACAATCCCGTAAAGTGCACGGTGAATGTGCCTGCCTTCTCGCTCTTGATGTTGATGTTGATTGTTCTGGTAACTCCCGGTGGTACCGTAAACGTTCCCGCGACCGTTCCGGCTGCACCACCTGATGCAAAACCCGTTCCATAGACATGGATCCCGGATGGTACGCTAACCTGCACATCAGCAGTCAGACTCACGTCGTTTAGGGATGGGTTGTACATGTACAGTTCGACAAGCCCGTCCTGCGACCTATTGATTACATCATTCACCATGCGCAGTTTCACAGCGGGACCCACCCGGAACTTCGCTTCGGTTGGGACAGGTGTCGCAATCTCTGCGGCGGTCGGTTCGGTTGCGAGCGTTGCCGTCACCGTTGCCGTGACATTTGTCTCATTCGCGGATGTGCTGTTCCCCTGCGCTACTGCGGGCATGACCGCCAGACACAGGCATAGAACGCATGCCACGATGAGTTTCTTCATGTTCATACTCATTCCGATTCCTCTCGATCTCATTGATATCCAATCCACCTCAATTCTTTCGAACCATCAGCGCGCCGAAGGCTATTACGACCGCAATCACCGACAGGATGCCTGATGGTAGTGGAAGTTTGTTCGACTCGTCCGCGCCGGTTTCGTCACTGTCGCCCGTTTCGATAGCTCCGCCGGTTGGTTCGGAGTCCATTGGATTGGACGATGGTTCATTCACCTTGAAAGGATGCGTCAGCGAGACTTGCTGGAAAGCGTCCTTGTCATCACCGGGCCAGTACAGCCCTGCGAAATGCGCGGTGAAGTCGCCGGTATTCTCTGCCTTGATGTTGATGTAGATCGTTCGAACAGCCCCTGGTGGCAACTCGAATGCTCCGGCAACAGTGCCTGCTGCCGCACCATATCCAAAGCCTTCGCCGTACACGTGAACCCCTGCTGGTACGCTGATCTGCGCATCAACAGTCAGTGTCACGTCATTCACAGTTGGGTTGTACATATAGAGTTCGAAAATCCCGTCCTGCGACTTGTCGATCACATCGTTCACCGGGCGCAGCGTAACAGTGGGAGCCGCCCGAAACTTCGCCTCGGTTGGCGCAGGCGTCACATTTCCGGTGGCGGTTGGCGTTGCCGTGACATTCGTTTCATTCGAAGTCGTCCCATTTGCAGTTGTGTTATCCACCTGCGCAATCGTGGGCATAACCGCGATGCAGAGGGACACGATGAATATCGCGACAAGTTTCTTCACGTCCATTTATTGCTTCCTCCGATTGTTCATGAACAGGATAATCCAGTTCACGTACAGAAATAAAGTGTCATAGTACTTAAACGTTTGGCAAACATTTGGCAAAGGCAGGCTGTCAGACTGAATCTCAGTACCCACTTCAAATAAATCAGTGGTGTATGATACTTACTATGGACACATATTTCACAAATTTACGCAGATATTATGTACTTATCCCGTATTGTGTGGATATCTACATATAAAACCACGAAATTACACAAGATTAACACAAAAATCTTGTGAAAATCCGTGTAATCGTATGGTTCCTACCACAAGTTATTGAGCATGTACGATATTGCCTTAAATCTATGTAATCTATGTAAATCCATGGCTGATACAACTTTTAGCCACCGATTAACACAGATACACACAGATTGAGGTTTTTTCCCATATATTTTCAGAAAGACTGAAGATTTAGTTTTACAATGCTTTTTGAAGTGAATACGAATCTCACTTCCGAAACCCCTTTGCAATGATATACGTCTCCGCGCTCGCCTTCCGCGACGCCTCGGGCGAATGTGCACGCACATTCCTGAATTTCGCACGCACACTCTGCAGATAGTTTGAGAACATATCGCCATGAAACACCTTGACAACGAAGTTTCCGCCCGGTTTCAGAATCTCTTCTGCACAGAGGAGCGAATGCTCAACCAGATCAATCGATCGCGCATGATCGTAGCTCCAGTCGCCGGAAAGATTGGGTGCGGCATCAGATAAAACGACATCCGCTCTTCCGATCAGTTCTTTGATCTTGTTGAGCGCGTCCTCTGACGTAATGTCGCCAACAATGGTTATGGCGCCGTCAATTTTGCGGATTGGCTGCAGGTCAACGCCTATGGTCGTGCCACCGCCTGATAGTTCCTGCGCCATCTGCACCCAACCACCAGGGGCAGCGCCCAGATCAACGACAGAGTCTCCGCGTCGTATCACGCGGAACCGCTCGTTGATCTGTTTGAGCTTGTATGCTGCCCTCGAGCGATAACCGTCCTTCTTTGCCATCTTGTAGAAATGATCATGCCTCTTGCGTGCCATCAGGTACTCATCGTTTAGCATACCACATAACATGAATGAAGCACTGCAACGGAAGATGGCGCGCGTAATTGATGCGATTGGGGATCGTAACAGCCTGCTGATTGCGTTCTCTGGCGGCGTGGACAGCTCGGTTCTCGCACGCCTTGCAGTAGAGAGCAGAGCAAGCGTACTTGCGGTCACCGCGGACTCGGAATTGCTCGGAGACTGCGGACTTGCGCATGCCAGAGAGGTTGCAGATGAGATCGGCATAGAGCATGCGGTATTCGATTTTAGGATTCTGAAGCGGCGGGAATTCGTAGAAAATACATATAACCGATGTTATCACTGCAAAAAATACATGGTTTTGGAATTAGCGGAAATCGCATCCGGAAAAGGGATTGAAACGGTTGCGGATGGGACGAACACGACTGACCTCACAGAAGATAGACCGGGATATGCTGCAATCAAGGAAGCCGGCGTATTCACGCCGTTTGTGGATTTCAGATTGGAAAAGTTAGAGATACGAGAGATCGCCCGGTATTTCGGGATGTCTGTTGCGGATGCACCTTCTGAATCGTGCTTTGCCACCCGGATTCCTCATAGTATGGAGATCACTGCCCAGTGCCTCTCCAGAATTGCTCAGGCAGAATCGGTGCTGCATGCGCACGGCATGCATGGCGTCCGTGTCAAGATCCGGGATCGCGACGATCTTGCCTGTGTTGAGATCCAACAGTGCGATCTTGAGCAGTTTATGGCGGTGCGCGGGGAAGTGGCTGCAGAATTCAGGCAGATCGGCTTTGATCGCACCGTGCTTTCACAGAATCATAGATTGTGACCGCCGCGTCTATGATCAACGTCCCTCAAACCACGCAATCATCTGTCGTACGCCATCCTCGAACCCGACCTTCGGCTTAAAGCCCAGTTCCCGAATCCGCGAGATATCCGCATAGAGCGTGTTAACGTCGCCAGCCCAGGTCTTGCCGCCGTATTGTATCTCCGCTTCCGGCGAGATGATCGAAACCATCAGCTCGGCAAGCGCCTTAATCGAGACCGGATTTCCGCCGGCAGCGTTGTAGACCCCATGACCGCGCTCGGCAACCAGCGCAAAGGCGTCTGCCATGTCCGAGACGTAGCAGTAGTCCCTGATCTGCTCGCCTGTGCCGAGGACCTCGAGGAAGTGCGGGTTCGCTCGCAGCTTCTGTATGAAATCGTACATCACGTACCTTGGCTGCCTTGTTCCGTATGTGTTGAAGATCCTTATTGCGGCAAAGTCGAGCCCGTATGTCTCCTTGAATGCGAATCCATACCGCTCGCCAGCAAGCTTCGATGCACCATACGGCGAGATCGGGTGCAGTGGATGGCTCTCATCAATCGGCGTCTGCACTGGCTCGCCATAAACCGCTGCAGTCGAGGCATAGACAACCTTCGCAACACCCGAGTCCAGACACGACGTCAGAACGTTGAATGTGCCGAGCGCGTTTGAGTTGAAGTCGTATCTCGGCTGCGCAACAGAGTTCGGAACCGATGCGTTCGCGCCGATATGAAAGATTACGTCGATATCCGCATCAATGACTGTCTTTCTGACCAGATCGAAATCGTCGAGGTTGCCTTTCACAAATTCCACATTCTCAGTCCCTGAGAGATTCTCTGCCTTTCCTGTGCTGAGATCGTCCAGTGCAGTCACACTGCAATCGCCCGATAGGCGATCCACTATATGGCTTCCGATGAAACCCGCGCCGCCGGTCACAAGAACGTTCTTTTCTTTGAGCGTAAGCATGTACACCACTTTATCGGATCGTTCTCTTAACCTTTTCAGAGGATTTTTCGGGGCAGGTGGGGGGTTGGGCGAACACAAGGTTTAAGACTATGTCGCCATGATTGATGTGTGGATATGTGAGCCGCTATAACTCAGTTGGTAGAGTGCATGGCTGTTAACCATGATGTCACAGGTTCGAGCCCTGTTGGCGGCGTACGGGCCCGTAGCTTAGCCAGGTTAGAGCGCTCGGCTCATAACCGAGAGGTCCTGCGTTCGAATCGCAGTGGGCCCATTTACAATCCAAGGAGTTTTCATGTGGTTTCGTAAGGGTGCTACAATCATGAACAGGCACTGTCTAAAGATCCGAGTGTACTTCCACCGGTTTACTCGATTCGTGTCATTCGTGATAAATCAGCACCAAGAGATCACAAATGGTAACGAATGACGCGAATTGCACGAACGTTCGAACATGTGCATGCCACATATAATCAGAGTGTTTTCACTGGAGTTTTCGATCGTGCCCCATGAACACAAGAGCGACCGGCGCTCATAAAACACGATCGCCAACAGAAGAGCTTTCTTTCTTTAGGTCTTCGCGCCCTTGCGTCTTTCTCGTTTTTGCGTTCCAATTCAACGCAAAGACGCAAAGGGTGTTGTCATATCTCCACCTTCACGTCTTGCATGCTGGTGTGCATCAGACCGAGACTTTTTGGTTCTCCGCTGTTTTATATGGGCATTACAACATCAATAACACCGACTGATAGTCAATTACAGGAAGGACGTATCGAGTGTAGAACGTTCTCCATTATCGAAATGCTCAAGATTTCATCACCAAGATGCATCTATGATGGGATATTTTATCCCCATCAGTCCATACAAAATAGCGGAGAGCCAGTCGGGCACTCGAACACCGTACAATATGACTGCCCCACATTACCACAACATTTAAAAGCGATCAATCCGTATATCGCATGCTGTCAGATATGGCAGCAGAAGGAGGCATTACATGTCACAGAGCAATGGTCTGGTAACCGAACGATATGATCCGAAAGGCATGCGTGCGCATGCGTTCCACTTATTTTCATGTGTAACCCTTGTGATCACTGGCTGGTACATGGCAAAGCAGTTTAACATGTGTACGATAATGGGTGCATCTGCAAATGCGTGGCAACTCATCCCTTACGAGAGTGTGCGATTTTTCCACGTGTTTGCCGCGCTCATATTCATCATCGCAGTCTGGATACTCATTCCGTACAACCTTCTAACGAGCGGACATCTTCTCTCTGAGATATTTTTTATACAGGATGCAATCCAGTTGAAGAATCTGGTTCTCAGCCTATTTGGCAAGGCAGAGTATCCAAGGTTCACCGTTGTCGATGAGAAGAGTGGTCACTACAAAAACAAACTGCACCCATTCGTCAAGCTGATGGTTATACCCGAAAACATCGCGATAGTCCTGATCGTGATTTCCGGCGTGATCATGTACGATCCCGAGTTTGCGTTCTGGCAGGAGCTGGTCAAGCCAGCGATTCTCTACGCTGTCGGATACGTCTCGCCGTGGTTCAACATGGCACCGATCGGATTCGTGCGAACGATTCATCAGTGGGCGATGTACTGGTTCGTAGTCGAACTCGCGATGCACTTCGGATTCCTTGGAATGGACCCAAGAACCATAAAGTACTTCAAAGCAATCTTCGTGAACGGCAGCGAGTCCATGGATCCGTACACCGAGATTATCAGTGAGCCCCACAAGGAAAAGCCAGCTAAGAAGGCAAGACACCCAGTGGTCGTTCTGAAGTGAAAATCAAAGGAAAAGCATGGATCTTTGGGGATGACATCGATACCGATGCGATCATTCCCGGCAAATACCTGCGCACGACAGATATGCGGGTATTTGCTGATCATGTGCTGGAAGGCGCTGACCCTGATTTTGCAGGTAAGGTCAAAAAGGGCGATATAATTGTCGCCGGCATGAATTTCGGATGCGGGTCATCCAGAGAGCAGGCAGTTCTTGCGATCAAGCACGCAGGGGTCGGATGCGTTGTAGCGGCTTCCTTTGCGCGCATCTTTTTTAGAAATGCGATAAACATTGGTCTTCCACTAATCGAGACCGGAACAACGATTCCGTGCAAGGAAGGGGACATAATCGAGGCGGATATCGAAGACGGTACCGTTAGAGTGAAGGGGGTTGAGAGGGCAAGTGGAGTTGGCGCAGAGGACGACAGTGACAGTGACCGCGGTTGTGATCGTGAATACGCCGGAACAAAGATGCCTGATTTCCTGCTCGAGATTCTGCTGGACGGCGGTCTCGTTGCCCACCGCAAGAAGGAATCGGCAAAGGAGCGGTTTGGCAGGCGGTCGGACGCGTATTCGAAGAGCAGCGTTCTCTCAAACGAGAAGCATCTGAACACAATCGTTGATCTGGCAAAACCGAAGCAGTCTGATAGTGTGCTGGATGTTGCGACAGGAAATGGGTTTCTTGCGTTTGAATTTGCAAAACGGGTCTTTAGAGTCACTGGCTGTGATCTCACCGAAGATATGCTCGATATCGCCGAGAGCATGCGAAAGGAGAGAAAACTGGACAATCTCGCATTCGAGATCATGGATGTGGAATCGCTCGCATTCGAGGACGACTCGTTTGACATCGTCTCCTGCAGATTTGCGTTCCACCATTTCACAGATCCTGTACAGGCGATATCAGAGATGGTTCGTGTCTGCAAGAAGGGCGGGACGATCGTGCTCGTGGACGGACTCTCGTCTGAGGATGCTCTGAAGAGCGAATACCACAACAAAATCGAGAAAATCCGGGATCCGTCTCATGTCCGCCTGTATCCGCAGTCAGAACTGGTGAGACTGCTCGAGGACGCCGGGCTTGAGATTGTCCATGCGAGAGACTGGGGCGCCGACTTCTACTTCGATGAATGGATTCGGATTGCAGACCCCGGAGATGAGATTACCGAGCAGGTCAGACGCATGATGGTTGATTCAATCGATGGCGATAAAGGCGATAGGCTCGATCTCAATCTTCGATTCGAGGACGGGAGAATGCTCTTTACGTATTCTACGGTGATACTCGTTGCCGAGAAAGTTTCTTACGACTGCGGCGAACAGGTGAGCAAGTGAGAGAACCGGTATTTTGGGCGCTGGTTGATAACTGACTAATCAGATTGTTGATCAGTGTGGTCTTTCAGGAGTTTACCGGTCCGTAGATGAAGGTGATAAGGGATGATTCGGAGTTCAGGATGTTGTGGATCTCTCTTGTCTTCCGCCATCATATCGTGGAATCCGCTTCTTTTCATGCTCTTTCTGCTCTGTTACACCTTCCCAAACTCGCCTATGAACATCGTTACGAGACTTTCGATCGGTAGTATGAATAGTATTGACAACGTGCTCTGCACCGGAATTTACCTGCTGATTGCAGCTTGCTTCTACGCAGCGTTCCACCATATCACAAGTCTCATGCAATATCGGTCGATGTATCGATCTGGATACCGCCGTTGACCCTGAACTTGAGCATCTCGGTTAAAGGCGACATTCCGCGAATCTTGGGGAGTGCAAGTTTGCTCACGAGTTCGTCGGTTCCATGGTGCAGTTCGACATCAAAGACCGCATCGCACGTATTGATGACCTCGTTCTCAAGCGCCTTATCATGCGTATCCTTCAACCCGTACAGGTATGTCAGCCCATTGGTTTCCTTGGTTGTTTCGTAGATGACGTTCATGAGCTTCTTGATCTGCCCGATATTGACGTTGAGACCAAGGAAGAATGAAAGCGTATCGATTATGATGTTTATATCCCCGAATTCCTCTTCTGTCTGAATATTTTGCAGATTGTAGATCATGAATTCTATAATCTGGGTATCCATGTATTCGTTGCCCACGTTATCCACCAGCTCGCCGCGTTCGGTGATATAATATTCACTATATAGGTCAATGAATGTTGTTTCCGCGATCTCATAGCCCATGTTCAGTATATCCCGCGCAATATACTTTGGTCTCCTGCCGGTTGCGAAGTAATAGGTCGGGCGCGCCTGTGTGAACTGGTATAGGAAGACCTCTGACATTGACTTAGGGTCTGCGGAGAGATACACCACAGACCCCGAGGGAATTCCTCCACCAAGATTGCGATCCAGGATGGTAATTCCGGTGGGTTTGACAACTGAGGCGGGGGTCGCCTCTATGGACTCAATGGGTGTGCCAATTGTGGCTAGGGTAGGCGCGTGCATCATCCTGGTGGGTGTGGCTTTTGAAACCGCATCTCGCAATCCCGGCATATTTCCTTGTCCCTCCAATAGTATGTAGTACCTCATCCTTTAAAAAGATTATCATTATGATAATGAGATAACCCCCATTACCTGGGCGCGTGAGGGTGCAGACGTAGTGTTATTAATGGATATGAGCCATATAGTGCGTAACACAGCGTATATACACACGGGATGAGCATAATGGAAACAGAACAGGAATTGATGAGAATTGGCGTCTCGCTCCCGGATAACCTACTCACCAGATTCGATGACATCCTCGCAAAACGAGGATATTCGTCAAGATCTGAGGGCATTCGGGATGCAATCCGGAGCTACATCAGGTATTATGAATGGTCAAGTGAAGTTGAAGGCGATCGAATCGGCGTCATATCGATGACCTACAACCATGATCAGCGCGGGCTTATCGATGCACTCGCGGACATCCAGCACGAACATCTGGATGTGATTCGATCCTCGATGCATTTTCATGCGGACCAGAATACATGTCTCGAGGTAATCACGCTGCATGGCGATGTGGCAGAGATCAAAAAGGTGGCAGAGGGGCTCATGGCGCTCAAGGGCGTGGAACACCTGAAACTGACCACCGTTTCGACCATAAAGTGAGATGGGCGAGTCGAGACACTGGGCAGACGTTGTTTCGGACCGTGTAACTACCGTCAAAAAGAAGCACACGATTGCAACAGGAATCACTCCTTCAGGGGAGATACATATCGGGAACCTGCGCGAGGTGTTGACTGGCGACGCAGTGTACCGCGCGCTCTCTGATTCGGGAGCTGAGGCGGAACTGATCTACATCGCTGACACCCTTGACCCGCTCCGCAGGGTGTATCCGTTTTTATCAGAGGATTATTCGGAACACGTCGGAAAGCCGCTTTCTGCCATACCCTGCCCGTGCGGTGACTGCGCAAACTATGCCGAGCATTTTCTGGAGCCGTTTCTCGAGTCCCTGGAACTGCTGGACATTGATCCGGTGGTCTACCGCGCGCACGAACTCTATGCGAACGGGGACTTTGTGCCCGCAACGATTGCCGCACTCTTGAACCGGGATAAGATCGCATCGATAATCGAGAACGTGTCGCATCGGGAGATTCCTGCTGATTGGAGCCCTTTCAATGTGATATGCGAATCATGCGGGAGGATCACGACCACAGTAGTTTCGGGATTCGATGAAGCGAAGAAAACGGTTGATTACTCCTGTGAATGCGGGTATTCCGGCACAACGCCGCTCGAAGGGCATGGAAAGCTGACATGGCGGGTCGATTGGGCGGCACGGTGGGGTGTTCTCGGCGTCACAATCGAGCCGTTCGGAAAAGACCATGCGACAAAAGGGGGATCTTACGACACCGGAACGAAGATCTCGGGAGAAATCTACGGCTATGCGCCACCATATCCGGTCATCTACGAATGGATTCATCTCAAGGGGAAGGGCGCGATGTCGTCATCGACCGGTGTTACGGTCACGATTACGGATATGCTGCGGGTCATGCCACCTGACGTTCTCAGGTATCTGATCATCCGAACGAAGCCCGGGAAGCACATAGACTTTGATCCATCACGCATCATTGATCTGATCGATGATTTTGATCGTGCAAACAACCGTGCATTCGAATTATCCAGGACAAAGACGTTTCTGCCATCAGACATCCCGTTCACGCACCTCGTTACTGCCATGCAGATTGCATCCGATCCTACTGACATAGATACGCTGCACGAGGTCTTGAGGCGCAGCGGTTATGACGGATATAACGAGGAGTCCGTGAAGAGGCGTGTTGAGAATGCCAGGAACTGGCTTTCATCATACGCGCCGGACTCTGCCATATTTGAGGTGCAGAGAGAACTGCCCACCGCCACAAAGAATCTCTCCGAAGAGCAGAGGTCAGGGCTTCTGCGAATTGCCTCCGGAATCAGTGGCGATCTTGCCGCCAAGGATATGCACGACCTCGTGTATGCGGTCGCAGAAGAGGTCGGCGTCTCTGCAAGCAAGATGTTTCAGGCGGTCTACACAACAATTCTCGAAAAGGATTCCGGTCCGAGGGCAGGGTATTTTATGGCGTCGCTCGATAGGGATTTTCTGCTGAACCGGCTGAAGGAGGCTGGCCGCGGATAGCAGAGGTGCGGTGAGTGGACCGTGGGAGGGTTGCAATGTCAATAACTATATTATCGACTGGCGCAAGAGTGAATAATAGGAAATTGGGGGGATTCAATGACATCTTCTGACCTGACATCTGAACTCGTGGAGTATCTCCGCAGAAATCTCGATCGTGAGTACGGTATCAAGCTGTTTGAGCTGAGCAGTCTGATCTATGCAGTACGCGTCCCGCTGCTGCACATAAAAGAGTTCGACAGCACCGATTCCGAACGGATCATTGAATATATGCGTGCACAGATACCAAAATCGGAACTGGGTGGTGTTGTGCATGCTTATGTGATCGCGGACACCGATTACGTGGAAGTCAATCCGGAAAATCTGTTTGGAGACATATATGGTGTAACGGAGCCAGCCAGAGAGTCTGATTCCGCCGAAATGGGTAAAGAGGCTGGAGAGGTTGAAGAGGTTGAAACGGCTGAAACGGTCGGAGCAGACAAAGAGATCGAAGAAGTCGAAGAGATCAAAGAGACCGGGGATGCCCAAGCGATCAGAGCAGACAAAGAGGCTGAAGCAGACGAAGTAGACAAAGCTGCTGAAGCAGATGAAAATGTCGAAACGGCTGAAATAGACGTTGAAGTGATTGGGGCAATCGAGATCTCCGACGTGGAATCCGTTTTCAAGGGAATTGAGTCAGTGATCGAACTCGAAGAGCAGAAGGAAGCAGAGAAACTGAGAAAGAAATCCGCAGAAGATGATGCAGAAGAAACAGAGGAAGCAGAAAATTGTGACGATGGAATTTTGCATCGGGAAATTCCAATAGAGGCTGCAGAGGGGGCGATTCACCAGATTCTCGACAATTTTGCACGTAACAAGCACAAAAAGATGGCGATTGGAAAACTGTCCTCTGGCAGACGTTCCGAGGTGCTTACACAGGGCAAACGAGGCAGGTATGTGCGGTATCGCATGCCGGTTGACAAACCCAATGATATCGCAATCGCACCGACGATCCGTGCGGCTGCGATGCATGCTGATGGCGGGGAGTTTGCGATCCGGGAATCTGATGTACGGGATAAGGTGCGGCGCAGGCGTGTCGCGACCCAGATATGCGTTGTATTCGATGCGAGCGGCTCGATGGACGATCTCAGGAAGACGAGCATCACAAAGAACGTGGTGCTTGCGCTGCTGCGTGATGCCTATCAGCGCAGGGACCGTGTCGCACTCATCACCTACGCGGGCAGGAGCGCGGAGACAATTCTGCCGTTCACATCATCAGTGGAACTTGCGAGACGCTACATCGAGCATATCCCGTTCGGGAGCACGACGCCGCTCGCTGCCGGGCTCAAACTCGGGATGAATGTGTTGCAAACCGAGAACAAAAAGGAACCCTCCGCAATACCGATACTCGTGCTGATAACCGACGGCACCGCCAATATGCCGCTCGCAGTCGGGGGAAACATCAGACGAGAGATCTCCGGAGTCTGTCGTCTGCTGAAACAGAGTGCCAATGTGCTTGTGATCGATATCAGCGAGGAGGGCGCGGATCTTGCAGAAAGTATCAGCCAGGTGTGCGATGGTAGATATTACCATCCGTCACGCATGAGTCAGCAGATTCTGTACCACGCAATCAAAGATCAGCAGGATCTTGTCTGCTCGCCGGTGGTGTGAGACGAGAGACCCTGTGCCAGCAGCCATACATAGCAGGGCAGTCGGCGATTACGACTGTAATAAACATCAAAACGAGTGGCAGTGTTACTATACTCGGTACCCTCATAAACTGCGATTTTTTATTGGTGGAACCAACTGATACAATCCACAAACAAGGACTCAGCGCCTTGCTCACACTACAATTACAGAGATTTGAAAAAGCTCAAGTTGTGGCGGTGTGAAGTACAATTCACTGATGACTTAAAACTTATGATTAATATTGTAATATGGTTGATGACCGAATTAGCCATTATTTATACCGGATACCACAGACCACATCTCGGAGTGCTGTGGAAAATGGCTTGAAAATGGTATCTCACAAAAGCAGTACCAGAGCAAGAATCATCAGGACAGTCAATCCGAGCTGCAACCCCGCACTCACTGATATCACCTTCACACTCATCACCGGACCAAAGATCCCTGAATAATACGGTAGCCTGTGTGTAATGATGTATCGAAGACTCACCAGAAGATGCCCCATCAGTAACGTCAGGAGCGCCAGCTTGAAGTCGATGATACCCACATCCATCAAATCTGCAAGCGTGATGTACGCCGCCATTGGGTTGGCAAGTTCCAGTGGTATCACTGCCAGTGCCTCGGGAGGTAACGGCATCCAGCCAAGATATCCAGGCAGGGCATTGAATACCCCCAGATCGATTAAAACAAACGCCATAATGCTCACGGGAAGTGCGATTAACACAATTCGTTTCAGAAGGGCTAATGAACTATTCACACTCCTTTTAAGCGCAGTTCTGGTGACTATTTTCGCACCCCCACTCTCGGCAACGAATTTACAGTCTTTCATAGTCAGCAATGCCCTGCCAGCAATAAACATGAGCAGTGCTACCACCATACCATTCAGCACAAATAGGGCGAGGTATGCGATGCCCAACATTCCAAGCACAGGTATGATTGTGGGGGCGATGTAAGCAAGTGCTTCATAGATCGTCTGTGGAAACCAGATTGCTACGGTTGCGAGTAAAGCCTCCTTCTGATTTATCTTCTTTTCGTTATAAAATTCTGCCATCATCGCTACCGCTGTGATCGGCGAGCCAAAAGCGGTTATGAATGCGATTCCTGAATGAGGCGTGAAGTGCGCGTGGTGCAAAACCGGCGCAAGCACCGGGAACAACCGGTCGAATATCCGGAATTCAACAGCGATGCTCGCCAACAATATGCCAGTGACCATGAACGGCAGTACAGATATCCACAATTCAACTGCACGGACTGCGGAGGTGATTATCGTCACTCACAATCGTTCCCCGGAAACAAGCACCAATTCATTGAATCTCTGTACTGATACATTCGTGAGCCCGGCATCCAGAAACATCCTGACAACCGCATCAGGGTCGGAACCGTTGTAGAATGGTAATTGCCTGCCGATCTCCTCACCGAAGTGATGATTACTATGGTGAGAATGTTTACCCGGTATATCTGTCAGTACTCTGCCACCGGGCTTTACAACTCTCGCCCACTCGCTGAATGCAGTGGCTGGATCTGATAATGTCCAGATCAGGTGCCTGCTGACTACCGCATCAAATATACCGCCCTCAAAGGATAAGTCTTCAGCATCCTCTATCACAAACTTTACAGGGATATCGGAGCTCTTTATCTTCTCGTTTGCCTCTTTTAGCTTACTCTTTGACCAATCCGCGCCGGTCACATCATGCCCCATCTCAGCGAGCAGCAATGCCAGAAATCCAGTGCCGGTGCCCATATCCAGTACCTTCAGTCTCTGTGCAGTTCCAAGCGATCTGGTCAAGGCATCCCCCCATAGCTCCTTCTCTGCTCTGGAGTGCACCCCGTGTTCCGGAATACTGTCATAATCATGGTGTGCATCATCCCACCATTCTCTGATATGCTCTTTCAGTTTCATACGTCACCACATCTCCATAACCGTGAATGTGGCAGTCATCACCTTTTCATCGTATAGATCCGCACTCTTCTCAGAGTCTCTGTGCATAACCTTGAACATCCACTTGCCATCATTCTTCAGTTCAACAGCCGCTCTGCCGTGATGATCGGTCTGCACTTCGATTGGGTCATCCTCGTTGCCGACGTATATGGCATATACCGTTGCACCTGCCAATGCATGCCCAGCATATAATACTTTCAGTAAAATATCGTCTCCAACGTGGTATTGCCGATAATCCAGTGGAACGATCTCCAGTTCGTGTCCAATCACTATATCATAGTCTTCCCGAGGGCGCCCCACCGGAACGATGGTCTTTGTGTACTGCTGGTAATACTTCGGACCCTCCAGACCCGGATGCGGCAGGTTCAGAATCCCGCTGTTGTACCCTACACCGAGGGTGTGGTAACCTTCGCGTTCCGGGGTGAATCGCACCAATAGATGATCACCTCCAAGACCAACGTAAGCATCATACTCTTTGCCTCGTGCGTCACAGACTGTGGGTCTCACCTTTTCGATCTCAACTGCCCTCTCACTCTTCATGTTATGCCCAAAACAAAGTTTGCACTCTACGTCCGCTCCATGAGATATGTTATGCCGGTCATATTCGATCCAGACCTCATGTCCACGTACGATATCAGGAATCTCTTCATCTGAGCAAATCTGCCGTTTCTGTTCCATTAGTATCCCGCCCATATAGAAAAAGGAAGGGAAAAACCCTTCCAGGAAACTTTTTGTGCAGTCATCAGGTCACATCCGGAGAAGGATAAGCCCACGTTCCTTCCAGCTCGAGATCATGGAACTCTTTGAGGTACTCTTTATGGATCTCTTCCGGATCGATGTCTCCAAAGAGCTCCGGATGCAGCCATTTAGCAAAGTAGACGTGTCCTACTACCCATCTTGGTCCGCTTACCAGATCTCTGTCCATCAGGTATACCTTACCGTTTTTAACAGCGTTGACGTTCTCAAACCCTGATCGATCTGCAAGTACTTTTGCCAGCAGTTCCTCCATATCAGCCTCTGTTTTTCCCGGACCGCTATCGAATCCTTTCATCAGGTCTGCAAACATCACGTCAGGATTCTGCCCTATTACCCACTCAGGCTCCACTTCAACAGATGTGCCTGGTAACCCTGCAGCGATATTCCGACCTCCGCACCCTTCAGTCACCTGACCTGCACTTGGGTCGCCCGGGGTTACAGCCCACCATTTCTTGGCCCCGGACATATACTCATAATAGAATGTTGGCATCTCTTCTGACCCCATATCTTCGGTGCGTTCCTCGACTATTTCAGCATAGCTCTCTATCCAGTCAATGAGTTCACCGGCTTCGTCCTCCGTTCCAAAGAGCATTCCCATGATCGTTACGTCGGGGACTATGGTTCTCCTGGCGGTTCCGCCCATCACAACCGCTGCAGTATTCGGAAGGTTTTCGGATATGACTTCTGCATTGTTCCCCTGCCACAGGGGTATCACAACCAGATCCGGATCAAGCATCAATACCGCCTCATAGTCAACAAACTGACCATGCATAGAGACCTCAGGAACGTCTGAGAGACCAAACTCGGACATGCGCTCATGGAATGCCTGGTCAACCCCTACTATCATATCTTCTGCTCCGATGGCTAACATGGTTTCGGTGGTACGGTAATCCGTGGGGATGATCCTTTCCACAGGCATCTGTACGGTAACAATTCTGCCAACACCATCAACAACCGTAAGCTCCTTCTCCCGCCCAAGTATGATCAGTTCGATCTGTGTCACGTCCTGCATGTTGATCTTGTTGTCATGCTTGGCGTCCGAGAGTTCTGTTTGGTCTCTGTACTCGAGGATGATCAGTTCGGTGTAGGTCACATCCTGCATATTTATCGTGTCGTCTTCGTTCGCATTGCCGAAGATGCCAAGCGTGTAGTCAGATGCTGCTGCCGGCGATACCAGTAGCAGCAAACATAATGCTATTCCAGCCAGTATTCTATTCATTCCCATTGTATATTCCTCCTTGTGGCAGACTTTTATTTTGTATGTTCATACACACAATATATGATACATCACGTTTACGCATCATAACTACGATATCTGTTACTTAAAACTTTTGATTAATATCGTATTACCTCAAGCACACTGATCCTCATGCAATCACATCACGCTGCACCCTGATGATCCGTGCGTACATGCCCTCTCCACCCATCAAATCATCATGCGTCCCTGATTCGACCACCCGTCCGTGGTCCAGCACAACAACCTTATCCGCAGTTGCGATCGTTGAGAGGCGGTGCGCAATGACAAGCGTCGTTCTGCCCTCCATCAGATTATCGATGCCGTCCCTGATCGCCTGCTCGTTCTCAGAGTCCAGGTTCGAGGTTGCCTCATCCAGGATCAAAATCGGCCCATCCTTCAGAAGCGCACGTGCGATTGAGATGCGCTGGCGCTCGCCGCCTGATAGCTTTGCACCGCGCTCACCGAGCGTCGTGTCGTAGCCATCAGGCAGTGATGCGATGAAGTCGTGTATGTATGCCTTCCGTGCGGCATCCTCGATATCGGCGTCGGTGGCGTCGGGCTTCCCGATGCGGATGTTATCGCCAATTGTTGTGTTGAAGATATACGCATCCTGCTGGACTACAGATACAAGATTGCGCAGCTCTGCAAATGAGAGCGTGCGGATGTCACGCCCGCCGATCATGATCCCGCCATGCTGCGGGTCCCAGAACCTGAGCAGCAGATTGACGAGCGTGGTCTTGCCTGAGCCGCTCGGACCGACCACTGCCACGTTCTCGCCTGCGCTGCACTCGAAACTGACGCTTTTCAACACCGATGGCTCATCAGGCTGATAGCGGAAGGTCACATCCTCAAATGTCAGTCTCGGCTCGACAGCACCTATCGGCTCCGCATCCGGAGTCTCCCGAACGACGGCTGGCTCATCAAGGACTGTAAAGACGCGCTCTGCCGATGCCATGATCATGGCAACCTGTTTGGCGACCTTGGCGATGTTCATAACAGGTCCGAAGGCAGCCGATGCCATCAAAAGCATCAGTGGGAGTTGGTGCGATGGCAGCATACCTTTGCCCACCATCAGAACACCCGTCACAAGCACGGTGAGTGAGCCGAGCATGCTGCAGCCCTCTGTAAGCCCACCAAGGCTCCCAAGGTAGCGGCTGTTGCGCTTCTGCGTCGCTACGAGAGCGCGGCTGTTCTCTTCAACCTCCGAGAGGCGGGCTCCGCCTCGCCCGAACACAACGATCTCACGCAAGCCCTGAATGCTATCTACCATGTGCGCATTCGTCTCCCCGAGCTCTATTCTGAGCCTGTTTGCTATGGCATCACCGATGTGATGCATCGTAATCGGTGTGCCGATTACGAGAAAGAGGAACGGGAGCAGTACCAGTGGCAGCATCCAGTGGAGTGAGCCGAGTATGATCAGTGCGGTGAGTGGCATGACAAGCGCAACGAGGGTTGGCATCAGCGTGTGCGCAAAATAAAGCTCGACCGTCTCGACATCAGCCATCACCGTCGAGATGATATCGCCGCTGCGCCGTTTGAGTATGTAGGCTGGAGCTGCTGGTTCGATCGCGTCAAAGACCCGTGAACGCATCATCGCAAGGATGGCATAAGCGATGCGATGCGAGATATATGACTCAGCCCATGCCATTATAGCCTTAAAGACCGTGAGAATTGCCAGTGCGATCAGATAGGGGCGTAACTCAATAACACTTGTGCCTTCTGCTGCAAGTCCGACGATCAATGCACCGACCGCGGCAAGCGCAATCGTGCTCGCACTGTTGAGCATGGCTGCAAGCGACGTGAGTGTCAGCTCACCCCACCATGGTCGTACCATCCTGAGTAGCCTGATCAGGGTGTGTTTTGTTTTTGCGAGGTCTGTTTCGTACTTTTTACCATCGACTGTTATTGTTGACATATAGGAAAGTATAATAACAAACCCCACCCGAAGGGCAGTTTTTGATAAAACTTTTGTGAAAAGTTTTGTTGACATCATCACACCTCATGAGACCCGCTGTGCAGAGACCAGTTGCGCATATATGCCGCCCGCCCCGATCAGTTCATTGTGTGAGCCCGACTCAACCATCCGCCCGTCGTCGAGCACGACGATCCGATCGGCACCTCTCACCGTTGAGAGCCGGTGTGCAACAACAAGCGTTGTCCGCCCTCGTTTCAATCGGTCGATTGCTTCCTGGATGATCGCCTCGTTCTCAGCATCCACACTGCTCGTTGCCTCATCCAGGAGCAGGATGGGGGCATCTCGCAGGAGCACACGGGCAATTGCTATACGCTGCCTTTCGCCGCCTGAGAGCCGTGTCCCACGTTCGCCCACGACGGTATCGTAACCATGCGGCAAAGCAACGATAAAATCGTGTGCATTTGCCAGACGTGCCGCTCGCTTCAGTTCTTCATCAGATGCGTCTGGCTTGCTCACACGCAGGTTATCAGCGACTGTTCCGTGAAAGAGGTAGGTATCCTGACTTACAACCGATGCCTGTGCACGTAGCGTCTCGAGCGTGTACTCGCGCAAGCCCTGTCCGCCGAGGGTGATTCTCCCGTGCTGCGGATCCCAGAACCGGAGTAGGAGGTTTATGACCGTTGTCTTGCCAGAACCACTCCTGCCGACCAGCGCCACGGTCTCGCCGGAATTGACCTCGAACGAGAGGTCGGAAAGAGCCGGACGCTTGCCCTCGTCATAGCCAAAGGTCACATCCTCGAAGCGGATGGATTGTGCAACAGGTGGCGTTCTTGTGGCGTTGGGTGAATTGGTGACATCAGGCGTTGTATCGAGCAGGTTGAAGATTCCCCCTGCTGCTGTTGCACCCTCGAGCCCCCCGTGATATGCGGTATTCAGCTCAAGGATCGGTTTGTATATCTCGTTTCCAAGCAAGAGCACGATTAAGAGCACATCAATTGAGAGCGTGCCCTCTACCACTCGCACTGCGCCCCAGCCCAGAGCAACAGCAGCGCCGCTCGTCATGATGAGGTTGGTGACACCGATGTGTGCGAAGTTGATCCCGATAACCCTCATTATCGCGCTGCAGAGGTCCACTGCCCGTTTCGTGATCTCCTCGCCACGAGCTTTTCCGTGATTGAACGCCTTGAGCGTGACCAGCCCCTGGAGGCTATCGATGAAGTACGAGTTCAGTTCGGCTATCGCAGCCCAGTGCCGTCTCCGCTCGCGCCTTGCCGATGGATTGAACCACTGTGGCATCGTCAGTGCTGCGATGAAGAAGAATGCAAGGACGAGTGCAAGCTGCCAGTCAAGGATGGTTAAGTATGTGAAAATGACAATCGGTGTTAAGAGCGTGATTACCAACTGCGGCAGATACTTTCCGAAGTATATCTCAAGCGTCTCGACGCCGTGCACGGCTGCGGCAAGCAGTTCGCCTGTCTGGCGTCGTCCGAGGTATCCGGGCCCAAGCGCGATTAGATGGGCGTAGATGCGGTTGCGCAGTGCGATCTTGATACCTGCTGCGATATAGTGGGCGATAGTCTCTTTCAGATACGTAAGCCACGCACGAAAGAGGATCAAGATGGCAGCGATCAATAGCAGCGGGAGCACAACCGACACTTCCGCTCCTGCAAACATCTTTCCGATGGCGTATCCGGTGATGCTCAACTGCGCAACGTTGATGAGTGAGACCCCAAGCCCGATCAACACCGCGAGCAGTATTCGAGACCATGCACCACGAGCAAGTCCTATCAGCCGCCATCTGACAGTGGATCTTGCCGTATCAGAATACTTATACGAGTCATAGATGCTGCAGATTGTGGCTATGCTACGCAATCGTGATTTTTTCCCCGGGGTTCGACTCATTTGATCCCTTTCACCATGAAATACCCGCGATCGCCCCAATGGCCGTATTTCAGAGAACTGATAAACGACTGGGTTCTTGGAATCCTCACATCCGTCACATCGACACCGAATCCATGATCTTTGAGGATTTCAATATCTGCCTCCGGGCGTTTTCTATGCCTCATCGGCAGATGGGGCTCTATCTGCTTGTAATGCCGACCACGAGATGGATTTTTTCGCTCTGTAATTAAAATTAGAGGTATAGAGACAAGGTAACTCCATATATGCCTGTGTAATCTATTGTAATCGCCCCAGTTTCCATCAATTATTATTATTTTGCCTTCTGTTCTCAGGATACGTCTCCACTCGGCTATCGCCTTCTCAGGATTGGGGAGCGTCCATAGGAGATGTCGATTGGTGATTGCATCGAATGTCTCATCCTCGAATGGCGGATTCTCAGCGTCACCAAACCTGAACTCCGCACGGAGATTCTGGGTATCTGCTTTCTCCTTTGCTCTTTCAAGCATCCCTTCTGAAAAATCCATACCGGTCACATTATGTCCGAGTTCAGCCAGAAGCAGAGCAATCACACCGGTGCCGCAGCCCACATCCAGCACATCGAGCGTCTCATCCCCGAGAGCCCGGGTCAAGAGCGATTTCCATGCCTCTTTCTCCTGCTCCGAATGGATTCCATGTCCTGGTGAATTGTCATAATCAGAGCCCCGCCTGTTCCACGACTCTCTGATGACCTCCTTCACATCTGTCTCTGATGTTATCTGTTGCATCATCTTTTACCACCCCTGATGTAGTACCATGCGGAATAACCATAGTCGCCCCATGCGAGTTTATATCCCGGTGAAACGTCCTTTCGATTCCTCTGTGATATCTCGCTCACCTCTTCCATCGCAAAGACCGAGACATCCTCAAATCCACCCTTCCTGAAGAGTTCCACCTTCTTGATGGCAGTTGAAGAACTCTTCTCGAAGCCGAGCGGCAGACGTTCGTTCACTTCCTTGCTGTAATGCGACCTCTTCCATGCGTTCTTCCGCTCAGATAGGGTGATTAAGAAAAGCCCCAGATTTCTCTTGATCCACCCGGGCTTCCTTCTACCCGATGAATCGATCTCAAACGTGTACACCCTCCCGCCAGGCTTCAAGACCCGCATCCACTCAGCTATCGCCGTCTCAGGATTGGGGAGCGTCCAGAGGACGATCCGGCTGACGACTGAATCGAAGCTATCGTCATCGAAATCCAGCGATTCAGCGTCACCAATCCTCAGATCAGGATCAATTTCCCTCTCTTTCGCCTTCTTCTTTGCAACAGAGAGCATCTCCTTTGAGATATCGATTCCCACAACATCATGCCCCATCTCGGCAAATAGTAGAGACAGAGAGCCGTTGCCGCAACCAACATCCAGTATCCTCAGTTTCTCTGCGCCGAACTCTTCCTGAAGCGATCTTCCCCATGCCTCTTCCTCCAGATCATTCTTGAAGAACGCATGCTCCTTTGTTAAGTCCCAGTACTCCTTTATCTCTTCTTTTACGCTGTCAGATTCGAGTTCTCCTCCCTCCATCATCCACTCCCCCTAACAGATCTTATCGGAACGATATACGGCTTTTCTCCGTTTCTGTTGATCACATCGACCTCAACATCATAGACCGATCCTACATTCTCTGTTGTGAGGACCTTAGAGGGGCTGCCAGCGTCAAAGATCTTCCCATCCTTCATGATGATCACCCGATCGGTATATCGTGATGCAAGGTTCAGGTCATGGACTGCCATGATCACTGAAAGCCCCCTCTTCGCAACAAGATCTGTCATGATCTCCATCACCTCCAGCTGGTGCTTTATATCAAGGTTCGATGTGGGTTC
This sequence comes from Candidatus Methanogasteraceae archaeon UBA261, assembly GCA_002506015.1. Lineage (GTDB taxonomy): Archaea > Halobacteriota > Methanosarcinia > Methanosarcinales > Methanogasteraceae > Methanogaster_C. The sequence goes on from DAWR01000161.1 coordinate 23,427, forward strand.
ATCCAGTAAGAGAACCCCTGCCTCCTGTGCAAGTGCCCGTGCGATCAAAACCTTCTGCTGCTGCCCGCCAGAGAGCTCGCCCCAGTCCCGCATGGCAAGATCCTCGATATCCATCAGCTTCAGTATCCCCCACACTTTATCCTCGTCCGATTCACTGCTTCGCCATCCGATGTGGGGGCGCCTGCCCACGAGAACGGTATCAAAGACCGTTGCTGGAAAGACGCCGGTTGAGCTCTGTGGCACATACCCTATCTGTTTTGCAATCGCAATCATGCTCATCTCCGTAACCTCCTGCCCGTCCAGAAGGATGCTCCCCTGTTCTGGTTTCAGGATTCTGTCGATGCACCGGATCAGCGTGGATTTGCCAGCACCGTTCGGACCAACGATTCCCAGTATCTCTGACTCTGCGAGCTCCATTGTTATCTCTTCAAGAATCGGCGTGCTCGTATAGCTGAACGTAACATCGTTTAATCTAAGTTTAAGTTTCAAAAGTACTCCCTCCTCCTCTTCATTATGAGATATAGAAAGAGAGGACCTCCCATGAAGGCTGTCATTATACCAACGGGGATGATTGTGGGTGCTATGATGTTTCTTGCAACAGTATCTGCTGCAAGAAGAAATACCGCTCCAACCAGACATGACGATGGTAACAGAAACCTGTTATCCCCGCCGATAATTATGCGTGTGATGTGAGGCGCAACAAGTCCGATGAACCCGATCGTGCCTGTGAACGCCACGGTGCTTGCAACGAGAAGGCTTGCAAGCGATATGGTGATGATTCTGGTGCGCTTGACATTTACACCCATACTCTGTGCGGCTTCATCGCCAGCGGTCATCACATTAAGATCCCATGATCGTATCAGGAGTATTGGGGTGCAGACCACGACCACAACAAGGAGCATATATACCGCGGGCCATGACGCTCTACCAAGGCTTCCGACCGTCCAGAAGACGACATCCTTCACAGCATCCGGATCAGCGAAGTACTGGAGCAAGGATGTGCATGCAGAGAAGACGTACAGTATCGCAATGCCTGCAAGAATCATGGTCTCAGGCGTTGCCCCTTTCCTTCCAGCCAGACCGATGATGACAAACGAACAGAGCATGGCAAAGACGAAGGCATTCCCTATCACAAGGTACTCGCCCCCAACAAAGCCAAAGCCCAGCAGTATGGCAATCGATGCACCGAATGCAGCACCTGCCGAGATTCCGAGTGTATAAGGACTTGCAAGCGGATTTCTGAGTACGCCCTGCATCACTGCGCCCGCAACACCAAAACTGATCCCGGCAAGAATGCCAAGGATGATGCGCGGGAGTCTTATGTTCCACACAATCGTGTCTGCGCCCCAGCTCGTAGTGAAGTGATCAGGAAAGAATCTGTGAAGAAACGCAGAATAAGCCGCCCATAGCGTGGTATCTGACGATCCGATCGATGCAGCCACTCCAAAGATTATGACCAGAAGAATGAGGGAGGAGAGGATGAAGGTGATCTTCCTCCCGACAAACCTTCTGTACTCCTCTCTTCGGTCTGTTCTCACAGCTGTGCCGTCTGCCATATTCATTCGGGGTATACGAATACACCGTGCTCGCTCAGATCAAAGTCTATGCCCTGGAATTCGAGGAACTCCTGGTGCATCACCTGTGCATCGAGATCTGTGAAGAGATCCGGCTGGAACCACTTGCCCATGTACGCCTCAGTTATCGTGCCGCTTGCTCCGCCGACACAGAGGTGCGCGTAGTTGATGAAGTAGACGTTATTGTTCACAACAGCACTCACCCCGGCAAAGTCAGAGCGGCTCATGAAGTCATCGTACAGTGCCGCAAGTTCTGACGGATCGTCGAAATCGTATCCGCAGTACGTGTTTGCCACAGAGAATACGATGATCTCAGGATTGCGATCCACGATCCATTCAACGTCCACCTCGACATAACCACTCAGATCCTCACCGATGTTCTTCCCGCCGGCGCCAACGATCATCGGGTGGAACGGGCTGTCACCTGATCTAACAGAGAATTCGTTGCTCCCCGGGGTATAGTAAGACATCAGAACCAGTGGTCTCTCACCATCCGAGAGTCCTTCTGTTCTATCCTCGATTGTATCCTGCCAGCCATTGCGCCAGTCGATATATTCATCGGCTTCATCCCTCCTGTCGAAGATGTATCCTGTTATTCTGGTATTCTCTGTGAAGTGTGCAGGATCGATGTCCATGCAGATCACAGGAAGACCAGGGATCTTGTTTGCAGCCATCGATTTCACGTCATACTGCACCTCATCCGTGTATAGGAGATCAGGCGCGATATCGACGATCTCCTCAAAATCCGGCTCCTGGAGAGTACCTACACTCCGCATCGTGAGAAGCTCAGGATAGTACTTCTCGCTGTAGCGATAACCTCCCGGTTTGACGAATCGGTCGGTTGTGCCGACGAGTCTATCCGCCATACCGAGCGCCCGCCATGTCTCATAGACAAAAGCGTTGTGCCCGACATACACGACAGTGTCAATCGGTTTTGAGACGGTCACCGCGTCACCCGGCTCATCGACAATCGTCAGCTCCTTCTCTTTTCCAAGTATGGTCAGTTCGATCTGCGTCACATCCTGCATGTTGATCTTGTCGTCATGCTTGGCGTCTGCGAGTTCTGTCTCGTCCCTGTATTCGAGGATGATCAGTTCTGTGTANNTCTGTGTAGGTCACATCCTGCATGTTGATCGTCTCGTCCTCGTTCGCGTTTCCGAAGACGTTGAGTGTGTAGTCTGATGCCGCGGCTGGCAGTGCAAGCAGGAGCATCATAGTCATTCCAACTACTATTCTATCCGTTCTCATTGTATCTTTCCTCATTGGGGTTGTATTCTGTAGGGGCACACACAAAATGTATATCACATATCGCGTACGAATTGTAACTATTTCAGTTGCTACTTAAGACTTTCGATTAGTATCATAATACTTTTTAATTTCCCCTGGTTGTATTTGTTTACCGCCGATGTCGCAGAGACCGCGGAGACTGAGTGACCTCAACTCTCTCTACACTCCGCGCCCTCTGCGGTGTGATTTGTGGATTATGGACAAATCACATCAACTACCACTCAAAGAAAGAGAGCTGCCAAAAATCATGGTGATCAGAAAAAAAACATGCATGACCTGCTTTCGCAGTGCTTATACTGTCGATGAAAAATTACTTACCCACCCAGCCGCCACTGTTGCTCCAGTAATCGCTTGATACCAGGCCGACCAGACTTTGAGACATAGATCCCGTCTAAAAAACTGGTCGCCCGCCCCTTCGAATATACTGTTGTGGTCTAAACCACGAGTACCAAGCTGAAATTCAGAATTTCAGTAGATAGCGGGCTTTCAAGCGATTACTGGAGGTACCACAATGGATCAGAAAATAAATAAAGTTTGTGGCATCGACGTCCACAAACTCTTTGTCTTCGCTGCAATCATGATCAGAGGTGTGGAAGAGACTATGACCAAGAGATTCTCAACGGATGGCAAAGGACTGTTCGAACTGCGAAACTGGCTTAAAGAGAACGGTGTCGAGCGCGTGGCAATGGAAAGCACTGGAATCTACTGGAGAGTCGTATACTGGGCGTTGCAGGATTGTTTCGAGATGATCCTCGCAAATGCAAAAGAAATCCACGATCTCAAGCAGGTACGGAGAAAGACCGACAAGAGAGATTGTATCTGGATAGCAAGGCTCTGTTTGAATGATATAATCACTCCATCGTACGTTCCAACATGAGATATCCAGCAGTTGAAAAATTTGTTCCGTGCACGGGTAAATTATGTCGAGATGCGGACTGAATGTAAGAATATCATCCACAAACACCTCGACATCATGAATATAAGGCTATGGCGTCAGAATGAGGTTGGATTTGTAGATCGCTAACACCCCCTCACATCGTCTCATTTTACCTATATCGATTGAATAAATATCCTTTGCGAAAAGCGGTAGTGTTATGTAGTAGTGGAACGTTACACTACACTATGAGCTACATCCGAAAGATCATTCG
>DAWR01000092.1 GCA_002506015.1 Candidatus Methanogasteraceae archaeon UBA261
TTGTAAATACATGGTCTGTTCTACCTATACTATGTATAACAGGTAGTATAAAAGGGTTGTGGTATTGAATTCTGTTCTACAATTAAAAAATTTGAGAAAGTGTTCTACTGATGGAAACCGAGAGGCATGGACGTTATGGGAAGTTATTTATGGAATGCAAACAGTGAATTTGGGGGAGATACTGGAGAACATGGGTTACAATATACAGATTTTGGCTCTCTTGTACCTTCTGTGACTGTGGAATAATCACAGACCACCCCCACCGCCCTCGCTCCCAAATCACTCACCCCTCGCCCCGATCACTCCCACGTTGATCGCAATCCCGCTCGTCTCCGCATACTCATCGATCCGTTCCACAGCGTGCCCGACCATCCCGCCGCTTGTGAGTATGAGGCACCGTTTCCCGGAGAGTACCATCAGGATTGCCTTGTCGATTACGCCTGACACCACATCAAGACGGACATTGTCCCTCTCCGCGATCCTCTTACTCTTACCTCCCATCGCACCCACAACGTCGATCTCGTAATCAGCCATGATTCTGCGAAACTCTCCGGGATCGTATCCACCCATGTCGTATATCATGATGCACCCAGCTCTCATCCCTTTGCGTCCCATCTCAACAATCGCCTGCCCGTCGGTGTGGATGTGCAAAACTGTTGCGTTGACCGCTTCATAAGGGCAGTTGTGGGCATAATCCCCATACATCATCCCAAGATTCAGGGTGTCGCCTTCCCGGGTTGCAGGAGGGACACTCACCCACATAAGATCAGTGGGTTTTAGCGTGTCCACAAGCTCGGGAACGTTCTTTGGCACCCTCTCGCCATCCGCAAGACCTCTTCGTGCGATCTCGTGATATATCTCGAGTGTGGTGGGCTGTCTCAGACCCGCAGTCCTCAGGAGTCTCGAGTCACTGAATACCTGATCAGGAGTGCCTTCTCCGATTATGCGCCCCCCACACAAGATATACACGTAATCAGACCATCCGTAGGCAAGGTCCACGTCATGAGTGGAGATTATGATCGTCGTTCCGAGATGGTTGAGTTCGCCAAGCATATCCATAATCTCGTCCGCACCGACCGGGTCGAGGTTGGACAAGGGCTCATCAAGGATGATCACCTCTGGCTCCATCGCAATAACGCCTGCGATTGCGACACGCTTCTTCTCGCCGCCGCTTAAGTGGTGCGGGGGCTTCCCCATGTAATGGCTCAGCCCAACATATTCAAGAGCATGATCAACAGAGCTCTCAACCTTGCGCTCAGAGAGTCCGAGGTTCGTGGGACCAAAAGCGACATCCTGCTTTACAGTCGGCGCAAATAACTGATCGTCTGAATTCTGGAAGACGATCCCGACCTTGCTCCGGATCTCCCGGAGTGACTTTGAATCATACCCAAACCGCGAACCGTGGAAGAGAACCTCCCCCTGCCCTGGCTTCAGTGTCCCGTTCAGAAGCAGGAAGAGCGTTGACTTTCCAGATCCGTTCTTGCCAACGAAAGCCACCCTTGCACTCTCATCGACCGCAATATTGATTCCATCGACAGCAGCAGTCCCGTCCGGATATGTGTATCTCAGGTCTCGTGTCTCAATAATTGTCATTGCTCGTCACCTCGTCTGCATCAGACACATCAGACACATCAGATGATTCCAATGTTCCCGGTAAAGCGCAGGAGCACGATCGCAAGTATCACATAAACCGACGCGAGAACCGCTTCTGGCGTCCTGATCGGTCTCCTGGACTCGAAGACTGTGAACTTTCCATCGTAGCATCTCGAATCCATTGCGATGTAAAGCTTCTCTCCCTGTTCCCAGGATCGTATGAATAGCGTGCTTGCGAGCATGACTATGGAGTAAACCGATCTTCTGAAGCTCGTATACCCAAGTCGGGTCGTCTGAGCGTATTTTATGCTCATTGCAACGTCTAAAAAGAGGAATATGTAGCGGTACATCAGCATTGCGAGTTCGATTACAGAATCGGGAATCCCTAATCGTTTGACAACCGCAAAAAGTTCGATCATCGGAGTTGATAGTGCAAGGAAGAAGACGCAACTCATACCACTCACTGTCCTCGAGACGATAAGTATCGCCATTTCGACTCCCCCGGCGTTTGCAACCAGACGGTACCCGAGTATCTCAAGCGAGAAGACCTCGCAGCCGGTCCCAAAGAAGAAGAGTATGACAACCGATCCTACGGCAGCAAATCCCAGGGGTAAGAGGACCAACTTCAGATAGAATGTTAACGGGATTTTGCCAAAGAAGACTGTTGCAAACCCCATGGATAGCGTTATGAAAAGTGGCGTTACCGGGGACGAGGATGATACCCCGACGAGCAACCCGAAGGCTACTATGATAAGCTTGAGCCAGTTGTTGTGGTGCCGCAGAGGACTTGCGAGCGCATAATCGTCCAGCAGGTTGTTCATGTATAACTCTCAAAAAATAGAAGAGGTGAGGGGAGATGTGGGGCGTAAGAGTTGAAAGCAGCTCTCTTAATCTCGCCAACCCTCCATCCCTCACTTTATCTCGCTTGCCCATCCGGAGTTACACCTTGCTTCTCTGGTAATACCCGAAGAAGTAGCCGATTATGAGCGCACCAAACGCTATCTGAAGCCCGAATAGCAGACTCTCGATCTCTCCGCTCGGAGGCTCCCACAGCGGCTCTGCGATCGGCTCATAAGTGCCGCCGGTCAGTTCCCCGATCACGCCCTCAGCCTCGCCGTCAGCTCCGCCGAATTCCGCATCGGTACTTGAGGAGATGTAGAGGAACTGCGCGGTGAATACGAGGATTATAGCGAGTGCAATTAGCTCTCCTTTCATGCTGCTGACCCCCTGATCTTACGAACGGCGTCTCCGGTCAGTATATGGAGTTCCACAAGCACATCCTCTTTGACCTGTATTATGTACTTGAAGATGAGTGCGGTAAGTGCCCCCTCGATTATTGCGAGAGGGACCTGTGTTGTTGCAAAGATCGCTGCAAACGCTTTGAACGATGTAAGGGATCCTCCAGCCGCCGCTGGAAACGCAAGCGCAAGCTCAATAGAGGTTACAACATACGTCGCCCAGTCGCCAAACGTTGCTGCGAGGAAGACTACGACGTAGAAATTGAGATTCATCTTCATTCCTGCCTTGTAGATTACATAAGCGACCACAGGACCCACTATCCCCATCGAGAAGACGTTTGCGCCAAGTGTTGTCAGACCGCCGTGCGCAAGAAATAGCGCCTGGTACAGAAGGACAATCGCTCCAAGAACCGCTGTTATCGCTGGTCCGAAGAGTATTGCGGCAAGCCCGGTTCCTGTCGGATGGGAGCAACTCCCTGTGACCGAAGGTAACTTTAGCGCGGATAGGACAAAGATAAACGCTCCGGCTACTGCGAGCAGGGGCAGTATATCACGCCTCTCGCCTACGAGCTTGTTTAATTTGTAAATTCCGTACGCGATAACCGGTATCGACAGCGCAAACCATATCAAACACCACAGTCCTGGTAGAAAACCTTCCATTATGTGCATGATGCACCTCTGTTATCCTGTTTATTCGTATTCATTCCATATACCTCAAATAGTTTTGTTTTAAGTTCTGATCCAATTATCGTAATCAGTATAAAAAAGTTTCGGGTATGTCGTCTGTACCCGAGTGCGATTAAAAATCGAGTGAAACACGTCTTGTGACCAGCGCAAGGAGTATCCGGCACAATGTATAGGAGGAATTGATCCGGGCAGCGCAAAAGACCGACGTTTCACTCGAGTCCCCCACGAAATCTCCGGGGCGGCTTGTCGCACGAGTGTATGCCCCGAAATTCTGCGCACCACTGCAGAGCGGGTTTCAAGTTCGGTTGTTGTCTCGTTCATCGCTGTACGAGCATCAATGTAATTTGTCCTAACTTAAATGTTTCTGTAATAACGACACCCAAACCTCCGCCTCCACATCCATTCACCGGATCCACCCACAGGAGTTTACAGTCCCCGCACCCACGAGATCGCATAATCCACAAGATCTCTGGTGACATCCACTCCGCACGCCTCGAATACCCCTCTTCCGGACGGCGTGCCATTGATCTCAAGAACAACAGATCCCTCATCAGTTTCAGCGATATCAACACCTGCAAAAGTGGTTCCGATGGCGTCCGATGCCTTAATTGCGATCCCCTCCTGAAAAGAATCCAGCACACATCGCTCCGGAGTCCCACCGTGGCTCAGGTTGGTGATCCACCCATCCCGGGCATACCTGTAAATCGAGCCAGCGACCTGATCACCCACAACAAATGCCCTAATGTCTCTTGTAATCGGTATAAACTCCTGTAGATACGCCACTCCCCTCTCCGCAAGTATCTCTCCAATGGACCTCCGGTTTGATCCGAGAAGATCAGAATCACTCTTAAAACGTGCAATTCCGATGCCTTTATACCCGAAGATCGGCTTGATCACGAGCTCGCCCCACTCGCAGAGTATCTCCATCGCAACCTCAGAATTACCAGTCACAACCGTCTCCGGAACTGGAATTCCTGCTTTTTTGAGCAGATAAAGCGAATAGTACTTATTTGCAGCATTTCTGATAGATTCCGGAGTGTTGATCACCGGAATAGTCTCAGCAAGGATTCTGAGCAGATCAAATTTGAAGGAGACCTCCTCAAACGCGCCAGCACCAACGTCACGTACGATCACGATATCCATCTCATTGATTTCGGGGGGATTGAACGCAAACGAATCCATCTCGCTAAGTCTGAACGGAATTGGAGTCGCGCCTCGCATCTCTATCGACCGGACGAGAGCGCGAGCGGTCCAGTCGTTTGAGTCAGTGATTGCGATTCCGATGTTTGTGGCATTCATGGCATTCTCAGTATTCACAATATGTGGTATTCATAGTATTGTGGGCACCGTCGATTTTTCCAGTGGTACGTGTTTAGTTAACCACAAAATTACACAGTCTGCGAAGCAGTGGCGCAGCCATCTCCACAAGATTTCTGTGTTAATCTCGTGGTTTTATATGTGTCTATCCACACAATATTGAGCAAGTACATAGTATCCATAGTATTCATGGTATCCGCTCGATTATGGCGTCAATTCTCACGGATTTCCTGTAGAATTTGCTGGTTTCCTCGATAAATCTTGCTGCCACGAGTCCCTTGTCCGTAACCACGTATCCGCCGCGCTGCACCCGCTCTGCCAGCCCCTCCAGAAGGAAGACCGTCTTGAGCTTGCTGGCAACACTGCCGCGGTCCGCCACATGATCCGTGTATGCGCGGATATCTGAGAATCGGGTGATCTTCCCCTCGTTTCCTGCGAGCACAAGCGCAATTAACCGGTACTGAACATCGCCGCAACCTTGATTTATGCCGAGCGATTGGAAGTACGCCGCAACCTCCCGTTCATGGGCGATATTGATTCTACTCATCAGCCACCTCCGTATCCGTTATATCGGACGTGTCAGAGTCTTCAGAATCATCGAACGCATCGCCGTGAATTTCACGGAGTTTGAGCCGGTCCTGCACGGCATCTGGCGGATGGTACGCAAGAAACGCGAGCACCACGCTGATCAGTATAAATATGCGGGATACAACCTGCATCACACAGTCTATTGCAAGCGCATCCACGAGGATGAAGTCACATACGAGGGATATCGCAACCAGCGTCAGTGCTATGCGATATCGCTCGCGCTTCGGGATCTTTCGAGCCAGAATCAGCCCGAGGAGCACAATCACCATCGCTGTCGGCACAATAAAGAGCGCGGAGAGATATATTGTGATTGCAATATCGCTTGCAATCGTGATGATCGTTGCCCAGTATGTCACAGTCGGGGGGGTAAGCTCGGATATAAAGAGGAACCAGAGATACACGGCTCCAAACACCAAAAAGAGAAGTGCCAGCCCCCAGCTTGATTTTCTATCCCCCGTTACAACATAAACAATGAAGAATACCAGCGGTACAGGCAGAAAACTGAGAGGGATTGATGAAATGTAGTAGCACAACACATCCATGCTGGTATTGCCATAGATTGCCGCAATCACCCGCGCACCGATTATCAGGAAGGACAGCGCAACGAGTACCCAGAAAATGATCAATGCCTTAAGAGACGGGGCGCTCTTACCCTTTGGATCCTGTTTGTGCAGTGTCCACGCAAATGCAAACGCGGACAGTGCTATCGCAACGCAGATCGCTGCGTTCAGTATGAGGCCACTCATCCCACAATTACCCCATTTAGTTGTTTATCGCAACCGAATAGACATTTGTTCCTTGTCGAGGACGTAGATCGTGTCGACGAATCGAATAATCCCTGAGCCAGAGCTCATAATAACAGATCGCGCCCTTGCGCCATCATTTTCAAAGAAATCCACGCCGTCGAAGAGATCACTCTGTGTTACGCCCGTTGCAGAGAAGATCACATCCTTTCCGGGTGCGAGATCCTCTGTGTAGAGCAGTTTATCGAGATCCGTAATCCCCATATCGTGCAATCTCGGCATGAATTTATCACATTCTGTCTTTATCTCGTAATCACTCTTTCGGTTTGCCTTTGCCGGAAGGACGAACCTGCTGATGATTTTTCCCCCTGTTGTTCGTAGTGCTGCTGCTGTGAGGACGCCTTCAGGCGCCGCTCCTATGCCCATTCCCACATGGACATTGGTGCCGCGGATTCCCGCAGCGATTCCCGGCATCAGGTCGCCATCGGTTACGAGCCGCACCTTTGCGCCACAATCACGCACCGCTTTTATCAATTCATTATGCCTGGACCTCTCGAGTATCACCACAATTAAGTCCTTGATGTCGCGATTCAGCGCATTAGCCACGATTCTGAGGTTGTATTCAGGTGTTTCATCGAGATCAATATGTTCTCCGGTCTCCTTCTCGTATCGCACAACCTCGGGACCGACGATCAGCTTGTCCAGATATATGTCGGGTGCACGCAGAAGCCCACCAGGTTCCGCGACCGCCATCACAGCGGCCGCTCCGAACTTGTTCTCAGCCGCAAGATTTGTTCCCTCTAGCGGATCGACTGCGATTACGACCTTCGGTCCCCTGCCGGTTCCGACCTTCTCTCCGATATAGAGCATCGGCGCCTCATCCCGCTCGCCCTCGCCTATCACAATCTCGCCATCAATATCAAACTGCGCCAGCACCCTTCGCATCGCCTCGACCGCTGCATCGTCTGCGGCATGCCGGTCTCCTGATCCGATCCACCGCGCAGCAGCGACTGCTCCTGCTTCGGTCACTTTCAAAAGCCTTAGGAACAGCATCTTTTCGATCACCCCGCTCTGTGCAATCATCCTCTCTGGAACACCGACACTATTGGTTGTGGCAGACATGTTTGATCTTCTGTTTTGTGGACATATAATATTTGTCTTTCATGGGGCGTTGGGGGTGCATCACATCTCAAAACTGAACAATCCAACCCAGTCCACAGACTTGTGCTCCCAGAGAAGCCCGAAATGTGACACAGCGGTTCCAAATTCCACAGATTCCGCGAAACCATCCGGTCCTGCGATACCGACCCTGACGATATAACTCACATCTTCCTGCCGCATAATCGATCTCACACGAACGCTGCGACCCGAGAAACCCTCCGTTCTCCGGATCATATCCTTCAGAATATCCCTGATCTGCCCACAAATCGTCGAATAACATGCTTCGTAGTGCTCATGCCCGCAGAGTATCAGAAATCCCCTGCCATAGGACGCTTCTACGTGTGTGAATGCATGTTTGGGCGTGTAATGGTATCCGGCAGTATCGTCAAGAAAATCATTGCCCGCATCCGAGATTCTCTGCCATGCATGGCTGTACAGACGACCATCTGAAGCCCCATCCGAAATTGTGGACGGATCAATCGGTCCCCCGTGCACAGCCAGAATCCGGTCGTCATGATCGATTGAGTGCTGCGGAAGGCTTTTCAGAAACCGCATGCACCGTTGATCCTCGTGTAATTCGGAATGCGCCGCAATACTTGCAATATCGCTTCCGCTGAGCTCCTGGTTGGACAAGAATGCCTCGTCGTGGTTCCCGATCACGGATAAGACTTCTTTTTCATCCGAAAGTTCAAGCAGCCGTTCGATTACCTCTATCGGGTGAAATCCACGACCAACAGCGTCGCCAAGGTTGATGATTCCAGTGACATCCCCGTACCGTGCAGTAAACGAAGGATCCTCAATGATCTCAATTATTGCATTCAGTGAATCTATGTCCGCGTGAATGTCAGATATTACCAGACGCGCCATATTCCCCAACCCATGAGCTTCCGCTGATCTCTCCTGCGAGATTCTCCCCCATCTTCAAGCAGACCTCTGTGTACTCCAGCCCCTGCCCGAGCAGCCACATCAGCTTCACGAGCGCAACCTCGGGAATCATGTCCTCGCCCTCGACCACACCCGCTTTCAGCATGTCCCGTCCCGTGTCATAGACCCGATCGCAGATCCTGCCGTTCATGCACTGCGACGTGACCACAACAGGGATTTTACTCGTTGCCGCGAACTCAATCAACGGAATCCACTCGGAAGAGACGTGCCCGAGCCCGGTACCCTCAATCACAATTCCCGCGTAGCCTGATAGGCTGCAGAATCTGAGCAGCTCAGGACTCGATCCGGGTATATACTTGAGAAGAGCACACTTCGTAGTCATGCCGTCATGAATCTCGAGCTTTCGCTCCCCCCTCTGTGTGTAATCCGTAAACGTTGTGATCTCGCCTGAGGGATACTCGATTCTCCCGATCGGGGGGGCGTTGATCGATTGGAATGCGTCCCTCCGTGAGGTGTGTTGCTTTCTGACCCGGGTTCCGCGGTGTATCAGGCAGTAGTCATCAGAGGTGCTCCCGTGCATCACAACTGAGACCTCGGCAATCTCGCTTGTCGCAACCGATGCGGCACAGATCACATTCATCGCATTGTCGCTCGATGGTCGGTCTGCACTGCGCTGCGAACCCACGAGAACAATCGGAACAGGGGTTTTTATCATGAATGAGAGCGCTGCGGCGGTGTAACCCAGGGTATCGGTCCCGTGAGTCACAATTATACCATCCACACCCTCCTTGATCTCGTCCGCGATTGCACGCGCGAGTTCTGCCCAGTACTCGGCACGCATATTCTCTGAGAATATGTTGTACACGACCTTTGACCGGTAGTTTGCAATCTCGCGCAACTCCGGAATTGCGTTGAGTATATCCTCTGCAGTGAACTGTGAGGTGACAGCACCTGTGCGGTAATCGACTCTGCTTGCAATGGTTCCGCCGGTTGATAGAATCGCAACCGTTGGCAGATCCGCCCTATCGCAGCCACTGCCACCCGTTTTCTCTGCCCTTCCGCCCTTCAGTACAACCGGTGATCTCTTCTCGATTAACTCGATGCGTGCGCCCTTATTCACGCCAACGTTGTATCCGTTATCCAGTTTGATCACGGTGTGACCGGTGGTGCTTGGCATCAGGACGCCTTCGTATGTTACACGGTCGGTCCCAACGCGTACCCGGTCACCTTCTTCCGCACTCATAATAACTCAACGCCCATCAGTCTCCAACCGAAATTGTTTCGAGCTGGCTTGCAAGATTCCACACAAGAGTACGGGTATGCAGCGGCATGTTAGGATCATTTGTAATTTTGTTGAGTATGTTCAAGCTGGTTGCAGCGCGGAACGGGATGGATTCATCCTGATTGGACAAAATCTCTTTTATTTCATCTGCTGCGCGCCGGATGTTTCTGGGTACCGACGTGTCATTCAGGATACTGTCCAGAATAGCGTTGCATTCCTCAACTGTCTCTGTTATCGACATGAGTATCTCCATATTTTAGTCCAGATTTGTAGGTCTGTAGTCATAGTATCCGTACCATATCCTATTTAAAGATGGTTGATCGATACAAAAGATCATGAACGAAATTGATGCCATGTCCAGATTGCTCGAACTCGGTGGAACCATGCTCGCAGAGCATTGCAGTTGCGGCGTACCACTCTTTCGGTATCGTGGGCAGGTCGGCTGCCCGATCTGCGACTTCAAGATGACACAGAATGGTGAGGCAAAGGAAGTTCATGAAGAAGGGGGTACAAAGGGTATACCGAGAGACGTGAAAAAATCGCCAGAAACCGCCGGCTACCTGCTCACCGATCTTGTTTCGGAAAAGATAAGGGAGATCGCTTCAGACATGCAGAAAGAGACCGATCTGGGGCGTGTTCGCGATCAGATGGACTGCATAGAACGCGGGATTGCGATTCTCGAGACGCTTGATCGGTATCCATTTCAAAAAGTAGGGAAATAAAATCCGTATTAATTATTGTTTATATTATCTGCCACAGAGAGGAAAAACTCTGTTTTCTCTGTGGCCATTATTTTTTATCCTCTGATCTGAAGTGGGTGCCTTGATCGGCTCAATCGGAATCGATCGTGAACTCGCAGTACGGATCACCAACGCACATCTTCCGCCTCCGGTTGAGCCGTAATTTGCGGTCGATCGCATGCAGCATGCCCGTGAGATGGCACTCGCAGACGAGATCCGGAGAACAGAAACCTCCAAGCGTGTTAGAGTAGGGGCAGTTCATGACTCTCAATACGGATTTTTTGCCGGTTCCGGTCAGTTCAGCCTGTATGCCTGAAAGCAGGCACATCAGCTCGATTGTGCTCAAACCCAAAGCGTCACCATCGCCACTGCTCTGCAGATTCTCTCCATCTATAATCCCTGTCTCGTAGCAGGCGCTGCGGATGATCGCAGCCCCGTCCTCTGATTTGCTGATTCTCTCTATCACGTGCCAGAGAATCTTCTCCTGGGTGCTGTTCTTGCGCCACCTCTTTTTGGATGTTATCCCGATCAGTTTCCAGTTTCTGGCAAACGTTCCGTACCGGCTGGACTCGTGATGATCGTTTCCCATAGTATCTATGACCGGATAGCCGAGTACAGCATGATCAGAATGCCCGGTATCTCGATTAACAGCGCAATCACGCGTGCTGTTGAGTCCTCGACGTAGTCAGATAACACCAGTCCAGAGAGCACATCGAAATTGCTTCCGAATATGAGTATGAACATTCCGATAGCGAGCATCAAAAGGTTTCTCTGGTGCGTATGGGTGTAAGCCTCGTATATAAACAGTATAAACGCCCCGCCGATCAAGTATACGATCGCGGCCAGTATTGCTTCAATTCCTGTGATCATGGTAACCCCTTCACTTCTTCCCTTTCCTCCTGACGGTTGAAGATTCCTCCTTATGTCGTTTTGTGGTCAGAATGGTGCTCGAATCGAGAACACCATCGAGACCGTTGATCGCATGCAGCACATGTTCCTTGAGCGAACCGATGTCCCGAGTGCGCACCTTGATGAAGAGATCGTACGGTTCAAGCAGTTCATAGACCTCAAGAACGTCCTCGATTCTCTTCAACTGGTTGATGATGGCGATTCTCCTCGACGATTCGATATTGATCCCGATGTACGCTGTAACATCCTGCCCGAGTCTCGCCGGGTCAAGTATGACTGTGAACCGCTCGATTACACCGGATTCCCTCAGCCGGTTGATCCGGTTGTGCACCGTTGAAGGCGCAACCCCCAGCCCCTTTGCGATCTCTGTCGTGCTTGCCCTGCCGTTGTGACAGAGATTGCGGAGAATCGAGCAATCGAGATCGTCCATCAGTGTATACTGGGTGATCATTGATGATAAGAATTTCGGACTGCAGGGCTGCGGGATGAGGGCAGATGACTGTGCAAGAAACGCGTCTCATCACATCCCCAATCCTCCATGTGTCTGCTTGCCACTCCGGATGCCGTTTAAGGTCAAAATTGCACGAAAACTATTTGTGCGCCAGCGAGCTATCATAACATGATACAAGATCGAACGAAGGTGATATGCCATGAAACGAGCAGTGATCATTGCAAAAGGCGTGGTTCAGAGGGTTGGATACAGGGATACTGTGGAGAAGATCGCCCGCAAGTTGAAGTTGACCGGTTTTGTCGAGAATCTGAAACCTTATGATGTCAGAATCGTTGCAGAGGGGGGACAAGATGCACTCGATGTGTTCATAACTAAGATCAGGATAGTGAAGCATCCGATAACTCCGATATCTGTTGAAGACCTTGATGTCAAGTTCGAGGCAGCGACAGACGAATTCGAGTACTTCGAAATCAAGCGAGGTGACTGGCAGGATGAACTCGGAGAGCGGCTGGATGTGGCGGGTACGCTCCTGTATCGGTCTGTGGAACTTGGAGCGAAGTCGGTGGTGATCGGAGAGAAGATGCTTGAGAAACAGGACGTGATGATCGACAAGCAAGATAAGCACACCCAAATCATCACGGAGTTCCGCGATCAGACGCTGCAGGGATTCGTAACTCTGGACACGAAATATGGAAGAATATCTGATAATATGGAGCGGCTCATCGATGGAATGCAAAACGATCGGAAGGAGACGCGTGAATCGATGACGAAGCTGACAGATGCGATCATCGAACTCGCGAGATCCCGAGATCGGAAGTGACGAATCAGCCGCTGATCATCTCCGGAACACTTTTTTCGAGCTTTTGGTCAACCTTCGATCAGGAGCTTTTGTCTCAAGAACGCTTGTATAACATCACGTGGAAGTCTTGAGACGACGCTGTGCCGGCAGATGCGATATTATGGGAACGTTGCAGGCAGCGGCGGCTGTGAGACGACTTCTGCGAGCTACACAATGTGAGGCACGGTCGGGCAGGACGCGATCGGGCTTCTGGCGGTGGCTGGATTTGTTATGCTACGAAGAAGGGAGTGACCTCTCTTCTCGTGCTTTCTTTT
>DAWR01000027.1 GCA_002506015.1 Candidatus Methanogasteraceae archaeon UBA261
GAATGACAACCTGCGGAATGTCAGCCCTATTTAACCAATCCGGCGCGGTGATGATCGCGTAAAGACCGCACTCACGTGTCTGCGCCGGGTGGTCCCTCGGGCGTTGCAGGTCCGCCAGCCGCAATCTCGCCCGGATACTGTGCCACGATCTGTTCGTGATTGGTCGCTCCTGCGGGTGCTTGTGTGACTCTGGTTCCGTGCGGCACTTCCTCAGGTTCGGATGCGGTGGCAGGCAATGGTTTGCGGGGGTGTGGCGGGCGGTGGGGTTTGGGGATATGAAAGGAATGACGCCCCGAACCACCCTGGAATGAAGTTCAGAGGCATCCTCGGGATGATGTGGGGTGGATATGGCATATACTTCTATCCAGGATATATTATAGGAGAAGGAGACAGATTATATGCGGTATTTCTGAGGTACTTGGGATACTTGGGCCCCACCACCAGAAGGGAGGCACTTGAGCACCAGCGTCAGCGCCAAGTTGAGAGTCACACCCAATCAAAAATGATATATACCTTTTAGGGCACAACATAGTATGGGAAGTGTAAGTCCACCCAAAAGGAGGGTGGTACTTTGAGTGGAGTTGTCCTTGGACAGATATGTACGCGGGACGGATGTGGTCGGCTTTACCGCCTCACATTATCGTGCCGGAGGACACAAATTAATTCGGGGAAATAAAGGAGATAAACAAGATGAAAGAATCCATAGACATAAGAGAGATTGGGCTGAAAATCCGAGAGCTTAAGAGATCTCGCAACACCGCGGTCTTCGCCCATCACTACGCACCAGCTGAAATTCACGAATTTGCCGATGTGCTGGGCGACAGCCGGACATTTTTTGAGGCGGTCGTCGCAGGTACAGACGCCGAACGGATCGTTGTCATCGCCCCTTACTTCTTTGCCGAGATAACCGCCTGCCTACTGCCAGAGACAGAGATCGTCGTCCCGGTGGTATCGCAATGCCCTGTGGCTACCCACCCGAACCTGGGTTTTGAGCGTATAAGCGACTTCAAGATAGCCAACCCCGGGGTACCCCTACTCTGTTACGCCACCTCACCCCTCATGGCCAAGCTACTGGCTGACCGGGTGTGTGTTCCTGGCGAGGTGGTGAGCACCCTCAATAGCATGAAAGATGAACGAATTCTATTCATAGGTGAGAAGAACTGCGCCGCCGACGCCAAACGCCAGATCGGTAGCAAGATGATTAATTATGACAAGAACCCGACATGCAACGTTTACAATTCAGCCGACGTAACAGATGTGATAGCCATGAGGGGGCGTTATCCTGACAGTTGTCTCATGGTGCATCCAGAGTCGCGAATGGAGGTGATCGAGCTGGCAGATCATGTGATGGGCACCGGAGAGATGCATAAATTAATCGAGGAAAACCCGCAGATCGATACGTTCATCCTGGGTACGGAGCTCGGTTTTCTCCAACGTATGCAGAACGAATTTTCAGATCGCACCATCATCCACCTCAGTCCTTTCCTGATGTGCAACGTATTTAAGGTGTTCCGGCTGCGCACCCTGCTGAATGCCCTTGAAAACGGGGGAACTCCTGTGCAGGTGGACCGGGTCGTAGCGGACCGGACTGCAGAGCTGCTCAGATCGATGTGGTCGTAAACCCAGCGCCGTATGGTGGCGTCAGTTCACGGTTTGATGCAATTACTATTGCCATGGACTCTTTTGGGTTTTCGCGTGGGCTTTTCATGAGCGTCCTGCCCCACGCGTCGGGTCTTTGCGCCGGGCGTTGCATGTCCGCCAGCCGCAATCTCGCCAGGATACTGCTGCCTGATCTGTTCGTGATTGATCGCTCCTGCGGGGCGCTTGTGTGACGCTGGCTTTGTGCGGCGATTCCTGTGGGTTCGGATGCGGCGGCGGGGACTGGTTTGCGGGAGTGCGAGCGGGCGGGTGGTCTGGCGGTGTGCTGCTTGGATTGCGGCAGGGGATGGTGGGGATCACCACGGCTTTCTCATAAAACCCGAAGACCTCACAAAGTTCTCTCCACTGGTCGTGACACGAATCATTAAGACCATTCTCTAAAATTCGCCGGAACATCCCGAAAACACCCCACCGACACCATTCTCTTCGCAAAATCTCTTCGCCTTGCTATCGTTGATCACAAAAGCCATACCGGCCCTCATAGACAACAAAATAGATGTTAGCTCACCTGCATGAATATTTCTCAACTTTATCTTCTTCTCTTCATACTCTTTGATCAATTCTGAATCGAGATAAATAATCCCAAATCCTTGTTCTAAAAGATCATCAACAAAATCATACCCTGCTTCCTTTGCCATCAAAATCTCGTTGTAAACCTCAAAACAGATTACAAGACTCGTTTTCGGAAACAATTTTCTCAGCAAATCAGTTCTACCTATTTTGCCAAACATGCTCAGTATATCGGTATCGAATATCATACTATAAGTATTTCCTGAGCTTCGCTTCCATTTCTTCGGCTGGTCTTGCCTCTATCTCTCTTAAAAATCCTCTCTTCCCTAAAATCTCTTTAAATTCAATTGTAGTCACCCCAGCGATCTCCGCCGCCTTACTCAGGGATACCTCCCCTTTCTTGTAAAGTTCTATCGCCACGGCAACATTCAGCTCCGTATTCTCTCGAAATAGACTCATCACGGCATTTTTTATTACTTCGGATTTGTTTGAGTGGCTCTTCGCTATTTCATGTGGGCAGATGGGGTTAAAATATCCTATCGAAGATGCATCTTGATGATGAAATCTTGAACATTTCGATAACGGCGAACGCTCTGCACTCGATACGTCGTAACTACTCACCTTTAGGAAG
>DAWR01000158.1:0-4019 GCA_002506015.1 Candidatus Methanogasteraceae archaeon UBA261
GATTGATCGGGATGTGATCGAGTCGAAATTGGATATTATCGATCGGAACCTTGAGTTTCTTGATGAATTTGGATATACGGATTCTGAGGAGTTTCTTGGCAGTTATAGGGATGTGCAGGCTGCGAAGTACTCGCTTCTTGAGATCACCGAGTGTTGCATCGACATTGCCAGCCACATCATAGCGGTTAAGGGCATGGGACGGGCAGAGGAATACCGGGGGATGTTTCATCTGCTCGGGCAGTACTTCCGAACAGGTGTAGTTCCGAATAGAGATTGCCATGTAAATACGATATAAGAATGGTTCTTTTAGAGAGATGATCAAGAATGGGCTAAACTTTATCAAGATATTATCAGATTGAAGATCAAAAACTATTTGGAGTTATGTGAAACTGTCTTTCATAGGTTTTTCCCGTTCGGAAGTAGGGGGTTTCGGAACTACTGTATCTGGAAACAGAGTTTCGAGCTGACACCACACAACGTGACAGTCCCCGGAAGATGTGACAAAGATTTTTATGGTATGAGTTCTTGGTAACTATAGTTATGGCGTAAAGTGCGCTCTGCCATAATATGTCACGCTTTTGGCGGAGGTGATCGGAATGAATAGACAAATAAAACAATTTGGATTCTATGTAGCGCTGAACTTGGCAACAATTTTGATTTTGACCGTCAGGGCAGTGGTGGCTATAATCAGGTATAGCGATTGGTGGAGTGGGTTGAATCATTACTACACGGTAATGTGGAGCGCCTGCAAGGGATCAAAAAGCAGATACGAGTTCTCGTCCGATGGCTATCATGACGATAGCATCCATGATAATGCCAGAAGGGTCAACGAAACAAATGGTATCGTTACTAACTACAACACACAAAACTGTGCCTCTTTTATTTTTTCATGGTGGTGCTTGTCATGAGCGGTTTAAGATGGTGGAAGATTGCGTTAACAATTTTTATAATTATATTGATTATTGGAGCGTGGGCGGCTTATTATTATGATCCAGAAGGAGTGTGTAGAATCCACGTATATGACGTAAATGGGAGCGTAGCTCGAAATGGAACAGTGATACACCTCACAGAGCAGGACTTTAAAGAGCATCCTGTTCTTGTAGAGGCTATCAAAGGAGAAAAGCCACTTTCACGCCTGTTACGCAAGGATATGATCATTACAGACCGCAATGAGTCAAAATATCTCCAGTACAGGTTCATGGTGAACATGAGCAATCTAAATGAAGATATATATGTTGAATATGAAGGGAACTATTATGAACTTGGATTATCTATTAGTTGATTTTTGTTTCGCTGAGTCAATTAGTAAGCCGCTCACACGAGGACATCATTGTTTATTCCCAAGTAGAGGTCATAACACAGAATGTGTCAGAGAAACGCAGGGTTCGGATGTTTCGCGAGAGCAAGCCGAACCCTGAGAATCGCCCGAAGACATGATCAAGTTGCGCCTGAACCAAAGAAGGCAATACAATATGAAAGCAAGAACAAGAACAACAATCTTCACTGCGCTTGTAGTGATACTGCTGCTTGCAGGAACATCGATTGTGCTAACAGGGTGCACATCAACTCCAGTGAGCGAGTCAGTAAGAATGGACAACGAAGAGAGACCCGTTCTCGAATTCGAAGGTTTCACCCAGATGATGATATCAAGTGTAAACACGAAATCTGAGCTGGGTGCTCATGGAATTCCGGAACTGGAGGAGTTAACCATCCCGATATCAGTCAAACAATTCGATCTTGTCACATTCAATGTGACTGATCTGCGTAATCGGATCCAGAAAGGATCGGTTTCGCTCCGTATCAAGGGTAATTCCTACGATGCCGAACTAAAACGCACGGAATTTGATATACGAAGTGTGGACAATGGTATCTACTCCTACAGAGGGACATTAAAAGGAGTTAATGACGGCAGAATCGCTTTAACGATCAGTAGTAGGGCTGTTATCGCTGAAGTCACTATCGGAGATGAATCTATCTGGGTCAAGCCTGTTGAACCACGTAAACGGATGAAGGGTGGTGAGCATAGATTGCACATCGTGTACAGTTCAAAGGATACCGAACTTCCGACGAGACATGGCAAGATCGATAACGGTCCGGTGAGATTGTCCAGCCAAACTCCGACAGAAGAGATCAGGGCTCTGGAGGTAGCAACCAGTGGCAGCACAACCCCTGTAGAACTCCTTGTCGCAACGGATAACAAATTCTACGAGGACGAAGATGACTGGGAGCTAACTGCACAGGGCATCATCGACGAAGCAAACAACCAGTTCAACAGGGATGATATAGACCTCAATCTTCTCGTGGTGGATTATGACAAATCCAAGAGGCACAATCTATCCAATGATCCGGATATAAAAAGCAAACCACTTGATACATTCAAGAAGCATTTTCCGACATCGTATCTCGACAGTAAGTCAGCAGACTTAGCGATATATCTCGGCGGATACGACGCAGACGGAAACACTCACGGAGAAACATGGCCATATCTAGGTGGCAGACATGCATGGGCTCAAATGGTCAAAGACTGGTATCTTGGTGGTTGGACATACGATGGATCGCCACATGGTAGAAGAGTTACAACCATCCACGAACTTGGTCACTTTTTCTATGCAGACCATGAGGGCAGTGCTGGCTATAGGCAAGCATACGATTGGTGGAGTGGGTTGAATCATTACTACACGGTAATGTGGAGCACCAACAAGGGATCAAATGGCAAATACGAGTTCTCGTCTGATGACTATAATGGCGATAGTACCCATGATAATGCCAGAAGGATCAACGAAACAAAAGGTGTCGTTGCTAACTACAACATAGATGATAATGGGACTCCATGCAACCCATGGGATGACGACGGAATCATCACGGCTTCGGAGATCATGAGCGCAATCACACTATGGAGTGCGCAGACACCACCAGCACCGGGTTGTGATCTGCTGACAGCGAGCGACATAATTTCCATGATCACCACATGGTCTAACCAGTCATGAGGAACATGACTGTTTTACTTCGTTGATGTAGAAATGGAACATGAACAAGATATTAACAAGCGCGTTTGTCAACAGCCAACCCCGCAGCAGACCGGATCATATCAGACACAGCCTGCCAGGGTAGTGCTCGATGCGCTGAAGCTTCTGCAGATGACAACCGGGACCATATGACCGTGAGAACCCGGGCACTCTGTCTGCACGAGAACATGATGTCAATGTGGGCTCCATGTCCCGCGCTCTTTTTTTCCGATTCTGGCAACGCAAATCCCGATGCCCGAATCATTAAATAGCACGAAACAACAAGTTGTCACACAGGTGAACCCAGATGACGGTTGGAATCGTAAGTTATGGAGTGTACATACCGCGTTACAGGATCAAGGTCTCTGAGATAGCGAGGGTGTGGAATGCAGACGCAAAGAGCATCGCAGGCGGGCTCCGTGTGCAGGAGAAGTCAGTTCCGGATATGGACGAGGATGCTGCGACGATTGCTGTGGAAGCGGCACGAAATGCGGTTAATCGAGCAGAGATTGATTCGTCCCGCATCGGTGCCATTTATACGGGATCGGAGAGTCATCCGTATGCTGTGAAGCCGACAGGAACGATTGTTGCTGATGCTATTGGCGCATCGCCCGATCTCACGGTCGCAGACTTTGAATTCGCGTGCAAGGCGGGCACAGCTGGAATTCAGACCTGTATGGGGATGGCGGAATCCGGGATGATTGATCTTGGGCTTGCGATAGGTGCGGATGTTGCGCAGGGGGCACCTGGGGATGCTCTTGAATACACTGCTGCGGCAGGGGGCGCTGCTTATGTGATCGCAGGGGGCGCGGGTTCGGGTGTTGGGGATTCGCTTGTTGCAGAGATTGAGGGCACGTACTCGTTCACGACAGACACGCCCGATTTCTGGCGCAGGGAAGGCATGCCGTACCCGAAACATGGAGGAAGGTTCACAGGCGATCCCGCGTATTTCAAACATGTTACATCGGCTGCGCGGGGACTCTTGGAAAAGCTCGGCACGACTCCTGCGGACTA
>DAWR01000158.1:4177-5978 GCA_002506015.1 Candidatus Methanogasteraceae archaeon UBA261
TGCATGATCGGGCTTGCTGCGATCCTCGATTCTGCCGTTGCAGGCGACCGGATCTTTGTGACATCGTTTGGGTCCGGCGCGGGAAGTGATGCGTTCAGCCTGCGAGTCACTGAACGGCTGGAGAAGATTCGGAATAATGCACCGAGCGTCGCTGATCTGTTGAAGGAGAAGAAGTACATCGATTATGCAACTTATGCGAAGCACAAGGGGAAGATACGGCTGTAAGAGGGAATTGTCCTGCGCTCAGATTCGGAGGCTCCTTTGTTGTGATTTCGTGGTTGTGCTGAGCAAAGAATTGCGCTCTTCGCAGCAACCACAACTCATTTGAGCGGGTATTGGGAGAGTAATCAATCATGCAACAGAAGAAACAGATGCCAAAACTGACACGCATCACAGACAATATCTGGGACATTCCGAGAGACTACATGGAGAAGATGCGGGTTCCGGGCAGGTTGTTCCTGTCCCCAAGGCTGCTTAAGGGGCTGGAGATTGAGACGCTCACTCAGACCGTGAACGTCGCAACGCTACCTGGCATTCAGAAATACTCAATGGCGATGCCGGATGCGCATCCGGGATACGGTTTTCCGATAGGTGGGGTCGCCGCGTTTGATGCGGAGGATGGCGTGATCAGTCCTGGAGGGGTAGGGTTTGACATTAACTGCGGTGTCCGTGTCATCCGCACAAACTTAACAGAGAAGGATGTCCGCCCGAAAATCAAGAAGCTCATCGGTGCGCTATTCCAAAACGTCCCATCAGGTGTCGGTGCAAAGAGCAGGTTCAGGGTCACAGATCGCGAGTTGCACGATGTCTTTTCGGATGGTGCGAGATGGGCGGTCGAAGAGGGATATGGTGTGAGCGAGGATCTTGAGCACTGCGAGGAGAACGGGAGAATCGAGCTTCCGGGAGAGCTCAAAGTGAGCGATAAGGTGCTGAAGAGAGGGAGACCGCAACTCGGAACGCTCGGAAGCGGAAACCACTTTCTTGAGGTGCAGTGCGTGCGTGAGATCTATGATCAGAATATCGCAGACGCATTCGGGCTTCATGACGGTGAGATCACAGTCATGATCCATTGCGGTTCACGGGGCGCTGGGCACCAGATCTGCACGGAACACTTAAGAGTGCTCGAGAAAGCCGCAAAGAAGTACGGAATCGAACTCGTGGACCGGCAGCTAGCATGTGCGCCGGTGCAGTCGAGGGAGGGGCAGGAATACTTCACCGCGATGTGCGCCGGAGCAAACTATGCGTGGGCGAACCGGCAGATGATCACCCACTGGGTCAGAGAGACGTTTCACCGGTTCTTTGGTAGTGATGTCGAGATGGACCTAGTCTACGATGTGGCGCACAACGTCGCAAAACTCGAGGAGCACACAATCGATGGTAAGCCGAAGATGGTGTATGTGCACAGGAAGGGCGCAACCCGTGCATTTCCTGCCGGGCATCCGGATGTGCCAAAAGCGTACAGGGATGTTGGACAACCGGTCTTGATCCCGGGGAGTATGGGAACGCCGTCATACATCCTCTGCGGCATGGAAAAGGCGATGGAACTCACATTCGGGAGTGCATGCCACGGCGCAGGGAGAATGGGGAGCAGGAAGAAGGCGTTGAGGAAGTTTAAGGGCGAGGAAATCGAGAAAGAACTCCTTGCGAAGGGGATCACGGTTAAAGCCACGCATCCGAGCGTGCTTGCGGAGGAGGCGCCAGCAGTCTACAAGCCGAGTGATGCGGTCGTGGATGTCGTGCATCAGGTCGGAATTGCGTGCAGGGTGGCGCAGGTCATGCCAATCGGGGTTGCGAAGGGGTA
>DAWR01000077.1:0-5525 GCA_002506015.1 Candidatus Methanogasteraceae archaeon UBA261
ATTACCCATACAAAACAGTGGAGAGCCAACAGATAATCTTCAATCCCCTTATCGTTTTTTTGGTAAGATTTCAAACCCCAAATTCACCTTCTCGAAATGAATATCACCTGTGAATACCTTGTTTATCTCCAATTCTTGCATCGTGACAAAGGATGTTAAGTCGGTGAATGAGATATCGGTCTTGTCCTGATACTTTTTCCTCGCCGACCATGCGGCTTTAAATCTTGCTTCTGTTATTCTCTCCAACTTTATTTGATTGCCCTTTACTGCAGCGAATAAAGATTCACTGAATTGAACCGCACTACCAAAAGCAACACTTCTGAACAGGGCAGTTATCATCTCATCAAGTACGTAATCCGAGGTAACCATCCTGTACCCTGCCGCATTTAGATCTTCGTATTCCTTGTGGCAGGCTTGTGATGCACATCTTTTCGATTTGACAATGCCAGCCACGCCCAGGTGTCCACAAACACATATTTATCCATAGACATATTTATCGTGCCTCTCTGCCAGATCAGAGGGACCTTCACAGATTCCAATTGCCTTGGCAAAGAGGTCGCCTTTCTCCTTGTTTTCCTTNNTAATCTCATTCTCTTCACCTCCAAAAACTCGATGAAATCTGCAACCTCCCTAAGACTTTCATCGGGTAGCGATTTTACCCTTTTCACGATATACTTCGTTTCTAACATTTTTAATCACCTTACTTCCAATTTGTCTGATGATTAAATAAATTTTTCATTTCCAACTAACGGTTTATCCCTCGCAATCAATCTGACGATCAAAAGAGAAATGGTTGTGCCGGATCGTCCGAAAGAGTCATTCAAGGTGGCTACGGTTGTAGCAGCAGCGAACATCCTGCTGGATCTTACTTTGATTCCGGTGCTGGGGATTACCGGTGCTGCTGTGGCAACGTTTTTGACGATGACCTTGAACGCTGTACTTGCATATCGCGTGTTGAAGCGAACAATCGGTGTGCGGCTGGAATATCCACCAATCTGCAATATCCTGGTCGCATCAGCGGGTGGTGGGGCTGTTCGTTGGCGTCTACCGTCTGGTGGCACCGCTCTATAGCATCTGGCTAACACTGGTTCCGGTAGCGGTTGGCGCTGCCATATATGGCGTTGTGCTGCTGAAGCTTGACCGGGGCATTCACAACGAACTTCGGGCGATGGCTGCGCAGATGGGTGTGCGGTTGCCGCGGTGGTTGTAGGTGCGGATTCGTTCTTGCGTATGTGTTTGGATGCGGCGAAAAAAACCACGAGATTTCACGAGATTAACAATAGAGTATGATATTAGATATATGGCACTGATTAGTTTTATATTTTATATCTTACTTCTTCACATTTTCTCGTGAAAATCCGTATAATCTTGTGGTTTGCTAAACACGTACGAGTCATTGAGTTTGAATCGCTGAGTGCAGAGTGGGAACAGCGTGTCAGATCAAACGATCGTAGGCTTCATCGATCAGGTCGGTTACATCGATCCCATGCATCCTCGCAACCAGCAGCGCAGTTGCATCAGTCTCAACGATGCCTAGATCGTTCTGCTTCTCATTTATCCTGCGTACGATCTCAGATCTACTCATTGCACCGGTCGATTGCAATCGGTCGATTACCTGGTCAAAGATGGTCTCAGCAGCCTTCTCTGCAAATATGCTCTGGTCAGGTTTGAAATCGATCGGAATCTCGACGGAATTTGGGTCAAGTAGCGGTTCCACCATGTCACCGGTGATCTGCACGAGTCCTTCATTTTCCGCAGTCTTCAGCACAGACTCAGCCTGATCAGGCGAGAACCATTTCAGGTCGAGCGAGAGCGCAAACACGAATTCGCTGATTGATAGCGTCCCGCCCTTCTTTCTGAAGACGTAAGAGATGACCTGTTTCAGCATCATCCCATTCCGCGCCGTAGTTCTTCAACGATCGTGTCAGCCACACGCCCGCATTCGGTTCTCCCGTAACCGGCATCGAGATGGACCTGGAGCGTCAGGAGATCGCCGTTGAGGTTCGCACGCACCAGATAATCATCGCCAGCGAACGGGATGCGGTTGTATTTCCCATCGAGGTAACTGTATTTCAACGGCATCTTGAAATCGAGCATGCCATCACTCTCGACTCCATCCAGAACCACCTCCACGTTATCGAGGGTCAGATGCACGAACTCGAGGTTGTTCTCAACGATGTACACCTCGAGGTCCCGCCGTGCCTGAATGCTGTGCCCCCTGCGATCAGGCGATTCGGTCGCGAACATCCCGTGTTTGCCATCGATTCCTGCCATCGTCCTGACCAGATACGGGAGATCGCCGTAGTACCGGTACCTCTGCTCGAAATGCGTGTCACGCTTCGGGAAATGATAGTAAATGCGCTTTCTCATATCCATGTCAGCAATCATAACCGTAACCGGATCGGTTCCGCATCAAAGACGCCATTGACCGTCCTGATCTCGTTTAACAGCGCATCAGAGATATCAGAGTCAAGATTCAGAATCATGATCGATCTCCCATCCGCTCCGGTTTCACTGACCTGCATTCCCGATATGTTGATTTTCTCCCTGCCAAGGATCATACAGCACGGACCGATGATGTTCGGGCGATTTTCATGCCGTGCGACGATCATTAGCCGCGATGGCGCTATATCAAGATGGCATCCGTCGATATCAAGCAATCGCATGCCGTCTCCGATGAGCGTGCCTGTGACCGAACGTGACTCACCCCCTCCGGACAACCCGATCGTAATCGACTGTACCTCATCTGATTCAACTGATTTACTCTCTTTTACCTTTATCTTCCGCTCCTTTGCAAGTGCCGGAGCATTCACATAGTTGACGCTCGGACCCATCGACTGTGAGAGAACACCTTTCAGTGCTGCGAGCGTGACCATCCGCAGATCGGTATCAAAGATTTTGCCAGCGTATCCGATCTCGATCGCATCGAAATTCCCGATCAACTGGGCACTCATTGCGCCTATCGTCTCTGCAACAGCGATGTAGGGTGCAACAACATTCATAGCGTCCAGACGGACCGGCGGCAGGTTAATCGCAGTCGTCACGGAATCGCCCCTGAGTGCTGCAAGCACCTGTTCTGCGACATCGACCGCAACTGCGACCTGCGCCTCAGCAGTGGATGCTCCGAGATGGGGGGTTACGATCACGCGCTCCAGCTTGAGTAGCGGGCTCCCTTTCGGCGGCTCGTTCACAAAGACATCGAGCGCTGCTCCGGAGACCTTGCCAGCCTCAACCGCACGTGCGAGCGCATCCTCGTCGATGATCCCGCCGCGTGCGCAGTTGATGATCCTAACTCCCTGCTTCATAATCTCGAACTGAGAATCACTGACCATGCCTCGCGTCTCGTCGGTGAGCGGCGTGTGTACTGTTATGTAGTCAGACGCTCTCAGTACGGTGTCAAGATCGACCAGTTCGATTCCAAGCTCTTTCGCACGATCTTTTGGTATGAACGGGTCATACGCAAGGATTTTCATCTCCATACCTTGCGCACGCTTCACAACCTCTATGCCGACCCTTCCGAGACCGATTGTACCGAGTACTTTGTTTCTGACCTCAACACCAGTGAATCGCTTGCGGTCCCACTCATCTGCCTTCAGCGATCGGTCTGCTTGCGGTATGTTTCTGGAGAGCGCAAGCATCATGGCAACCGTGTGCTCTGCTGCCGAGATCGTGTTTCCTTCCGGAGTATTCGCAACAATTACGCCTTTCTTTGTTGCTGCTGCGACATCGACGTTGTCAACGCCGACGCCCGCCCTACCAACGATCTTGAGACGATCTGCCGCGTTTAGGATCTTTTCTGTTACTTTTGTTCCACTTCTGATTACGAGGGCATCGTACCCGGGTATGATCTTCACGAGTTCCTCTTCGGAAAGACCGGTGTTTACGTCCACATCATGCTCGGTTCTGAGCAGCTCCAAACCATCTTCTGCGATAGGGTCGCTTACAAGAATTTTCAATCCGTGTTCCCTCCAGTTGAGTATGTAACGTTATGCGATCACATATCATAAAAGCACGCCGATGCGTCGGCGGTTGCAGACATCAAACATATTCTGCGCCAGCATGCAATCACACCGAACCGAGATAGACCCACCGATCATACCCGATATCAGGCAGATCCGGGAAGTTCTCAAAGCCGCGCCCGGATACACCGCAGCAACCGAAAACCTCTGCAGCAAACTCGAGTTCGCTGGCGGCGTAGAACGTGAAGATCAGTGTGCCGCCAGTACGCACGACCTTTGTTGATTCGCGTAGAATGCTCGCCCAGAGATCCTTGCTGAACGGCTGGATCGGACCCATCATGAATCCGGTCACGCAGTCGAACTCCCTTCCGAAGAACATGGAGAGTTCTGTGGAATCAAGAACGATCGACCGATCCATAGAGAGCGCACCGCTTCTGAGTCCATCGCAGATGTCGCATTTGTCGTAATCGATGCAGATCGGGTCGCATCCGAGACTGCGGAGCGCGCCTGTCGCACCTCCTGCCCCGCAGCAGATCTCAAGCACGTCTGCGTCAGCATTCGGTAAATTGGGCAGGCTCCTGCGAAGAAGGTGCAGCAGCCGTTCGTTACGCTTGTTCTGTACATCCTGCACACCCTGACCATCCAGCGCACCCGGTACATCTTCAAGCCCACCATGCAGGAATTCACGAACCGATGCAAATGTGCCGATATCGAGATAGGGGAGCTCTTCACGTGCGCATGACTTGCATAACCACTGATTCGCAAGAAAGATGGAATAATATTCAATTACCGCAGAACGCAGCTCGAGTGCATCGATCTCAATTGCTTCGCAGCCGCTGCCTGCGATGGCACGCACCCTCTCGGCGAAGCGCTCATCCTTCGAGATTATATTTGTCAAGACGAGCCAGTGATCAATGCCCTGCGAACGCAGATATAGCGCAAATGCGATGGTTGCGCCGTTGTCGACCAGTTGGATCGGTCGTGCGGAGCTCATATCGCTGATTCTCTCAAATTCATTGAGATACTGTTCTGTTGTCGGCGTTCGCCTCAGGTCACTGAAGCTATTCTCCGCAAGAAAGATGGGCTCCGCGGAGTTGAGATTCAGGATGTCGTGGAGGAGCATCTCAGATCTCAGTAGACCTCTTCGTGCGGGTGGATGACAATTCCGCCCGCTGTGATCTCGTATGGGTGAATGCCTTTGCTGTGGTCCGACCCGCGCATCTTGAAGATCTCCATGCTGCGGACACGCACGTTCTCATACCGCCTGTTGTATAGCATGATCGTGCCCTCGGTAACAAAGTTCTCGACGCCGAATCGGCTATACAGGGTGTCGTCAATGGTCTCACAGGTCATAAACGATGTGAGACCGAGAATCTCAAGGGTTGTGCTCAGTTTGAGCAGCTCAATTCTGATCTTTGCAGGATCCTGGAGATGGAACCCGAGCGAAGTGCTCGAATCGACCACAGCGCGCTTTGCGCCGCTCATATCCTGTATTGCGATGATCTGGTTAAGAAGAGCGCGCATATCAAATGGTCGCGTATCCACATGCTGTTCCTGTGATGGGAC
>DAWR01000077.1:5534-28121 GCA_002506015.1 Candidatus Methanogasteraceae archaeon UBA261
GCCTGCAGATCCCATCCAAATCCCGATAGATTCTCTCGGATCTGCTCGGGACGCTCCTCGGTCGCAACAAAGATTCCGTTCTCACCGTACTCAGTGATTCCACTGTACAGAAACTGAAATGCGAAGTTTGTCTTGCCGGTTCCGGACGTTCCTGAGAGCAAGTATGTCCGATTCTTGATCAGTCCGCCTTCGCAGAGTTCATCGAACCCGGGTATGCCTGTAGGTACTCGATCAATCATTGTAAGCTCCTCCGGATAGTACAAAGCATGCGAGTAGCGCTTCGAGTTGTATCCTCTCGTTTGCCCCTTCAGTGATCCGGAAATCTATTTCTCCAATTTTATCGATCAATTCGACCTTCTTACGGTCAGGAATTTCTTTGATGTTGAACATCGCCCGGTATATCTGCCCGACAACATCCTCGCCAGATAACCCCTGTTTGGTCAGTAGATCCTCCAGCTTTCTGCGAGATTTTGCAAAATCGCCTTTGTATGCGCTCAGAGCAAGATTCTCAATCTCTTCCGGGCGTGCCGTTGCAGTTATCTGGTATATTGCATCGCGATCAATCTTTGCGTCAAGCATGGCTGCGGATTGCAGCGCATTTATCGCCTTGCGCATGTCACCGCGTGCCACGTACTTGATTGCGGTGAACCCATCCTCGGTAATCTCAAGGTGTTCGGAGAGCACGATGTGCCTGACCCTCTCCTCGACCGCATCAGCCGTGATTGCGTTAAACCGGTAGACCGCGCATCTCGATTGGAGTGGTTCTATAATTTTTGATGAATAATTGCAGGACATGATGAACCTGCACGTTTTTGTGTACTGCTCCATTGTCCTGCGCAGTGCAGACTGGGCATCAGATGTCAGGGCATCAGCCTCGTCCAGGAAAATGATCTTGAACTCGGCATCCCCTACAGGCGATGTTCTGGCAAAGTTCTTGATCTTGTGCCGCACCACATCGATTCCACGCTCATCGCTGGCATTCAGTTCGATGAAATTGGACTGCCAGGTATCGCCAAAGAGTTCCCGTGCAATCGATACGGCGGATGCTGTCTTGCCGACACCGGGCGGACCTGTGAACAGCAGATGCGGTAAATTTTTTGTGTGAACGTAGGAAATCAGCCGTTTAATCGTGCTGTCCTGACCGACCACATCCGATAGCTTCTTTGGTCGGTATTTCTCGATCCATATCTCCTGTTTAATGAAAACTCCTCCGCTTGTCCTATGTGTGGATTTATTGAATATATTCCTTTTGTTATTGGCGTCTTAAGGTTTCGGATTTGTGGGCGCGGATTTGTGGTTCAGGCGAATTTATATGAACATATCAGTCGATGTTAATTCCATGCACTCCGGGCGTGGAACCATAAAAGAGAAGGTTGCATTCTATCTACACGACACCACAACATTTGGGGGAAGGTTTATCGATTTATTCATAATATGCCTCAATCTTTTTACGGTACTCGTCTTCGTAACAGAGAGTTACTTTCACAATGTGAATCCTGGTCTTTTCTGGACTATTGAGGTTGTCACAGTCTCTATTTTCATACTGGAGTACATTCTGAGACTTTGGGTTGCAGAAAAGAAGGTAAAACACGTTTTTGAAGTCTATAGCATCATAGACCTCGTTGCGATAATACCCACATTCATTACGTTCCTAGACCTCAGGTTTGTGCGCATCTTCAGAGTCTTCCGTATCTTCAGGTTCATGCGGTTTGTTGACACAGGTACGTTCCTCTCAGAGGATGCAAAGATGCACGACATAAGAATCGTCAAGATCATATTTACAATCGTTTCAATCATCTTTGTCTCCTCATCGTTCATTTATGCGGCTGAACAGGCTGATAACCCGAAAATCGATGACCTTAGCTCTGCGATGTACTTCTCGATAGTGACGCTCACAACAGTCGGTTTTGGCGATGTCGTTCCGGTAACCCCACTCGGACGGCTCATAACCGTTCTCATGATACTGGTCAGCATTGCTCTCGTGCCGTGGCAGCTTGGTTTACTGATAAAGGAGTTTATGTTCTCAGTTTCCGGAAAACGGATTGTGACATGCAAGAAATGCGGTCTCAGGCACCATGATGCCGATGCCACGCACTGCAAGCATTGCGGAAGCATCATTTACCACGAGACCGATTGAAAACTGCGCTGAGACCGGGATTGTGATCGGATTGTGATCGACTCGGCTCGCAAAAAATTATAAGTTCCGTAATTCGGTTGAAGATTAGCGAAGGGGGTAATAGAAAACGAGCCTAAAACGGGATCCCCCACATCGGATACCACTTCTCCATCTCCTTCTCGATTGGGAGTTCGTTCTCCATCGACGATCTCACCCTGAATTCGAGGTTACTATCCCTTTTTGTTCCGCTCAAGGGGGCAAACGGATAAAACGTACCTTCTTTGTAGTTATATATCAAATAGACTGACTTAAAAGAAAAAACCGAACAGAGAAGTCGTTCTTCAAAATCATGCTCGATTACGGTCTCGCTTATCAGGTATGTGGTCGTGACAAGATCTTCAAAATCGGGATCGCTCAGAATGACCCAGGAGTAGTTGTATTTGTCGGTCTCGAACTGGCAGGTTGTGCCGGTCTCGGATGCGCTGAGCTGGAGCAGATCTCGCAGGTCGCTCTCCATCTCAGAAAACCGCGATGATTCGACAGGCTTGAAGCAGATTCCGGTTCTGCCGGATGGTTCGGAGCCTATTGACTCCAGTGCGATGTGCGCAGTCGAGAGTGCGAAGAGCGCGTCAATCTTCGGTTTTCTGAGTTTCGTTCTTCCGAGGAGCGAGTCAAGAAATTTCATCGTGTCCAGCCCATTTATATCTCGTTTATCTCATCTCCATATCTCTGGATATCTTTTCGAGCGCTGTGATCCTCTTCTCGAGCGAAGGGTGTGTGGAAAAGAGCGCCATGATCGATTTTCCGGATATCGCAGGTATGATGTAGAACGCGTTCATGCCTTCAGCCTTTCTGATATCCTCGGTCGGAACCCGGTCCATTGCGCCGCTGATCTTCATGAGCGCGCTCACCAGATGGGACGGGTGACCCGTGATTACCGCCGCGCCCCGGTCCGCAGCAAACTCCCGGTACCGTGAGAGCGCCCGTATCAGGAGATAGCTGATGATCCAGACGAGAAGCGAGGCGACCCATGCGAGCATGATCTGAGCGCCACCTTCACGCCGGCTCCCCCCGCCAAATAAGAGGAGATATCTGACAAGGAAGAACGCAATGGTCGAGAAGAAGCTTGCGATTGTCAGAACCATCACGTCCCTGTTCTTCACGTGCGTCAGTTCGTGCGCGAGCACCGCAGTGAGCTCGTTTGAGTTGAGCTTTCGCATAAGCGAGGTTGTTACCGCCACAACCGCCTTGTTCGGACTTCTGCCGGTCGCAAACGCATTCGGGATGCTGCTCTCGACGATTGCAACCCTCGGCTTCGGCAGATTCGCCTCGATGCACAATCGCGATATGATGCCGTGAAGTTCGGGTTCTTCGCTCTCGGAAACAACGCGGGCGCCTGTGCTCATCAAGACCATCTTGTCAGAGTAGTAGTACTGTGCAAAGAGCATGATTCCTGCAAAGAGCATGATCGGAACGACGCCGAACCCCGCGTATGATAATGCCGCTATGAATGCGATGTAGACCACAAACAACATAAACATGGTCAGAAACATCCTCGTTGCCAGCCCGTAATCACGCTGCCATTTCTTCATATTTGATTCTCCGTCATTCATCCGTTAAAGGTTTTGCCGCAGATAATTCTTTTGGTTGCAGGAGGCTTTGTTGTGGAATTCACTCACGGACCATGATCCCTTTCACCCATTCAGGCGCATCCGGCGGATTATCCCGTAGCATCTCTTTCCACGCCTCATCCGTCAATCTGTCGTTCATCGGGTGCTTGAACTCGTAGTAACTGAAGATTGGACCTGCGCCCATGATGATCCTGCCGTCGGGAACGCGATATGCAACCAGAATCAGTTTCACATAACCAACGCCTTCCTCCAGAACCATTTTCGTGTTACAATCGGTATGCACGTCCGCAACGATCGTTGTCTCCTTGCCCGCATCATTCACACCTGTGACAACATAATCCAGATGCTGCCCAAACTCGTTTATGAATCCGTAGTCGTCCTCTGTTAACTCCCTGTTCTCAAGTTCATCGACTGATATGTTGATCAATCGGTTCAGGATGTACTCCAGACTCTGCAATCGTTCCTTCTCGGTCACATTCAGGACGTTGAGGTCAGTAAGCCCATCGTCTGTCATCTCTGTCAAGCTCAACAGACTGCAATAGAATTCCGGAACAGGTTCTACGTATCCCGTTACCGGCGATGGTGGCATGCTGGTTGG
Source organism: Candidatus Methanogasteraceae archaeon UBA261 (assembly GCA_002506015.1). Taxonomy (GTDB): domain Archaea; phylum Halobacteriota; class Methanosarcinia; order Methanosarcinales; family Methanogasteraceae; genus Methanogaster_C. The sequence goes on from DAWR01000077.1 coordinate 9,880, forward strand.
CACAGGGATGTAACTCTGCTTGGAATACAGTATGGTGTCATGCCTGAGTTCGGTCCATGAGGCAAGAGACGTCTGCAACTCCTTCTTCTGCCACGCTTCTGTCTGCATGAATGTCGGGTAGCCATCCCCGAACTCATTTAACAACGGCTTTAAGGTATATAGCCAGCTCCAGTACAGATTTCGATTCCATTCATCGGTATTGAAACCTGCAAACTCTGTTTTAAGCTCTTCCAATTGCGCATCATAACTCGTGTTCACGCCTTCATACTCAGTATCGCCGTCCTCCCGCAGGATATCCTCGGCACATCCGGAACCAAGAACCGCCATAACATCCAGACCTCTCGGGAAACATCTCGCGAGCCCCCCGTCCGTGACACACATCGTAAACGGCGCATCATTGCCCACGTACATACCGACAGCCGGGAAGACCAGTTGTTGGAACATATACGAATCAGGAATGAACCTCTGCCCCATGAACCTGAAACCCTTCGTTTTGTCCAGGCATTCATACAGTTTCTCCCTTGTGAACGGCGGATAGATCACGCAGACCCCGGAACCGCCGTATATCTCAGGACTCCTCAATTGGGCTAATTCTACTTTGAGCTCCAGTAGTTTCTCGTCGTCTGCCAGTTCCGTAGTATTGAAATCCGAACCAAATACCTCTGCGATTGCGTTCTGGTATTCATAAGGCGTTAAATCGTCTGCGGTTCCAACAAAGAAGGACGTGACCGAATATATCCGGTTCCAGTGTTCCTGCACGGTTTTAGTCCCGGCGGAGGTGTCCGGAAGCTCTGATGCGATCAACGATGCCTGAATCGTTGCGAGTTTCGCATCCTCTTCGGTTATCAACGGGGTCTCGATTTCGCCGCACTCAGTGGCGTTCCCGCCCTTCATGAGAAATGCCATCCGCCCGTACCACATCATCGCCTTGAAGTATCGCTTCAGCTTTTCGCTCCGGGTGTAATGCCCTCTCGGAACATATTGTGAGTAATCCTCGCAGTAACAGCAGCAATCCTCACACGACCGATTCGGGTCGGAGTTGAATATAGTACTTGCGGCGAATCCCTCATGGCTTTCTATATTCGCAATCTCGCAATCAACCTCGTTTCTCACATAATCAGGTACCGTGAAATCGATATTTCTGATATCTTCAGTCCCGTTGTACCCAACAGTTGGCTTCTGGAGAAGTGTTAAGGCGACTGCGAAGTATGCAACGTTTCTCCTTGCCGCTTCCGCAATCTCCGGGTCTGTTGCGTCGTCATAGTTATCATAGTCCTGCCCGGATCGTTTGAGCATCGCCGCACTCATATCAAGAAGCGCATCAAAGAACTCCCGCTCCTCGGCGCCCTTGAGAATCTCGTCAAACTGGATGTGGTAGAGATGGAGCAAGGTATCTGATGTAACGAATATGGGGACATTGCGGTCCTTCATGTCCTCGTAAGGGACTATAATATCATCCACATCCCGGCAATCCATTATGACAAACCCGTTAGCCCTCAAGAGTTCATTTTCCGGTTCGTTCAATCCGAACTCGGAGGTCATATCCCCGATGTTTGAGACATCGCTCAAATTCAACGGCAACTGGTATGGGGGGACATCGGGGTCTACCGTGATGTTTGCAGGAGTATAGTATGCAGCGAATGCGGACTTCGGGTTACTCACGCCCTCCTGCCCTGCTTCCTGCGCCATCATGAGTATCATCAACGCGTCGAGCGAGCTTACCGTGCCGTCGCAATTCACATCCGCCCTCTCAATATCCGGATGCATGCCCCCAACCGCCATCTGCAGCGCAAGGAGCGAGTCTGCCGCAGTGATTCTACTATCGTTGTTCACATCACCGCGGGTTATGTCGTAGTCTGCCGATGCTGGCAAGCTGAACGCTGCAAGCATGATCAGCACACAGCAGATTGTGTATTTTGTATTCATGGTCTCCTCCGTAGAATTATATGTCAGGCATGAGCGTTGGGCATGGACTCTGCTACCAAGTTGTCTGCCCACAAGTTATCTTCAACTCCAACTCCAAGATCTTTGAAGATTATATGATGAGATTAAGCGACAGGTATATGAATGTTATCCTTGTAGACGTGTAACACTCGAAGCGGCGAGTGCAGCAGAGACAATACCAGAAACATCGATTCGGTCCTCGTTATTTTGCACAATTGCCACCGTTGCAGCGGTCTTCGGGTGATTGGGTACAGCCGCGCACTCAATTTCAGGCTTTTCCCGCGGGAATGTGCCAATTGCAATCGCACGATCGATGATCTCTCGCTTATCAAGCCCGATTAACGGATGGTAGATCGGAATATTGAGTCCGTGCATCTCTGCAAGCAGATTTTCCGCGGTCTGGGATGCGACCTGCCCGAGTGAGCATCCTGTGATTACTCCGCATGCACCCTCCTTCTCTGCGATCGCCTCACCGATTCGGTACATCATTCTCTTGCAGAGAAGACAGATCATGCGCGGATCAGAGCGCTCGATGATCTCGCGCAGGCACGTGCCATAAGGGACCCTGTACGCGGTCATATCGGAACGACTCCATTCCCACAGCTTCTTTATGTTCTCTTCTGCCTGTTTTACGGATTGCGGGTCAGAAAACTCCTCGAGATCGCAGCATACAGGGATTACCTCAACACCCCGCTTCATCATCATCCACGCAGCAACCGGCGAATCGATTCCGCCCGATATCAGCGCGATCATCCGCGCCTGGCTGCCGTACGGGAGCCCGCCGACGCCGGGTGAGCGTTTGGTATAGACATAAGCATGCTTCTCCCGCATATCAACGAATATCTCCATCTCCGGGCTCGTGAGGTCCACTTGCATCGCTGTGCGCTCGCAGACAGCGTCCCCGCAGGCTATTGCGACATCAATGGACGTGAAGTCATGAATTCCGGCTCTGGAGGCACGGATTGCGAAGGTCGCGTGTGGCACATGGTTTTGGGCGATTGCGATCTCGCAAGCGGTCTCTGCTACGCTCTCAATCGTTGCATCGGTTGTGACTGCGGGGCTTGCCGATGCTGCCCCAAATACGCGGGCGATCGCATCCGCAGTGTCTTCGGCATCCTTGCCGCTTGCATGCACGAATATCCTACCCCACTCCTCTGTTATCCCTGAATAAGTTATTCCATTTTGTGAGAGTGATGTTTTGATTCTATCAATGAATATCCTCTCGAATCGCCTCCGAACAGGCGGACTCTTGAGTGCGATCTCGTCGTATCGGACTATGACCACATCGAATGTGATATGTGGAGTTGAAGTGTGCGGGGCGTGTGGAGTATGTTGGGTGTGTGGGTCGTGTTGGGGGTGTATCATGCTATCGGTATCTATCACCGTATCCAAGCACCTCAATTGATCGCATCAGATCTGTTCTGGAGACGATGCCCGCAATAGCATCCCCATCCCGCACCAGCAGCCGCCCGATCTTCTGCGCGGACATCGTCTTGAGTGCATCCACGGCGTCAGCAGCCTCCGAAACGAAGATCAGATCCGTAGTCATGACATCCCGCACCAGGACGGTTTCATGCTCGCTCATCGGAACATTCTTGATGTCGGCGAACGTCACTATCCCAACCACATTCCTGGTAAACTGGTCGATCACCGGATACCCAACATGCTTCTCCACAAACATCAATCGGAGAACCTCAGAGATCGTCATGTTCTCCGGAACCTGGGCGATATTGCGGGTCATGATGTCGCGGACCTTGATTCCATCAAGCATCACCGAGACCTTTGTGAACCGCTCCTCTTCTGATGCCCCTATATAGACGAAGAAGGTGATCAGGACGAGAAAAGGGGAACGGACAAGCAGCCCGAATACCCCCATCACGATTGCAATCATCTTTCCGATGTACACCGCCTTTCTGGTTGCTCTAAGGTAGGGGGTGTGTCCCGCCAACCATGCCCGAAGCACCCGCCCACCATCCATAGGGAATGCTGGAATCAGATTGAAAGTGAATAATGTGATGTTAATACATGCAAGCGACCATACAAGGTGTGTGATGTGTGAAAGAGCTGGTGTCTGCGTTATATTATGAATCCCGAGATATATGATCGAACAGAATACTGCAATTCCCAGTGACACCGCCGGACCGGCTATTGAGATCCGCATCTCCGCGCGCGGATCGCGGGGGATATTATCCATTGCTGCGATGCCGCCGAGAATCATCAGAGTAATACTGCGTATCACAATCCCGTATCGCTTTGCAACCCACGAGTGCCCGAGTTCATGCAGGAGCACGCATGTGAACAACAGAATGGTCAAAACCATCGAGAGAGCGTACCTGAGCGGGGTGGATGCGACATAAGCAAACCCAAAGACATTGTCCACATTCTCCATTGCAAAGAGGATTGGAAAGAGTGTGAGAACCAGTAAAAACGAGATGTGAATTTTAATCGGTATTCCCATTACAGTCCCGATCTGAATCGATGTTTTCATTGTCGCTCCACTATTCCGGATATCACGCAATAAAGTATATATCCTTTTAGTCCATTTAGTATCTCAAATGAGTATCATCGTAAGAGGGATTGAATGCACACGGAACTAACATCACTATTCGGGCTCAATGTGTATACCGATAAGGGGTTGTATGTGGGGAATGTGAACGATGTCGTGATAGAAGCGGCGGACAGGAAGGTGACGGGTCTTGCGCTCACCAAGATCAACCGCGAGATGTTCGATGTGAATCGAGAGGGAGTTATTCTGCCATATCGATGGGTGCTTGCGATAGGTGATGTTGTTATCGTGAAGCAGGTCAATCGGTTAATAAAGAATAACAATGAGAGCGCGTGACTTCAGGAACCACGAGATATATGCAAGTCTGAGGGTACTTCCACCAGTCATAATCCGGGTGGATGGCAGGAGCTTTAAGAGCGTGCTCTGGAGGCACGGGTTTAAGAAACCATTCGACAACCGTTTCGCATCTGCGACTGCGGGTGCGGCAGAGTCGCTCATGACAGAGAGTGGGCTGCATCCGATGATTGCCTACACCTTTTCTGACGAGATCAATCTTCTCTTCACAGATCAGGTTCTGCCGTTTGATGGCAGGGTCGAGAAGCTCGTCTCGGTCGTATCGAGTTATATAACCGGCGTTGTCGCACGTTCTCTTGAGATCTCGCAGATCGCATTTGATGGGAGGGCGATACCGCTGCACCCTTCGGAGATCATCGATTATCTGATCTGGCGACAGAGGGAGGCGTGGCGGAACTGTATCAATGGCTACGGATACTACACGCTACGCTCGCTCGGAATATCCGGAGAGGATGCCGCATCAAGAATGCACGGGATGCGTGCGTCCGATATCCACGAACTCTGCTTCCGGAACGGAATTAACCTTGACAGCGTTCCGGCATGGCAGAGGCGGGGCGTTCTGGTGCACCGGACAGAGTATGAGAAGCAAGGATACGACCCAGTGCGGGAGATCGAGGTCATTGCGAACCGGAGACGGGTCATGCAGAACTGGGATCTGCCGATCTTTGCATCAGCTGAAGGGGGCTCGCTGTTGAGTCGGCAATTCTAATTATACCAAATCCACCCACTCAGACGTACTTACACAATATTGTGTGGATATCCGCGCATAAAACCACGAGATTACACAAGATTGGCACAGAAATCTCGTGGGAATGTGTGTAATCTGCAAGGGTCAGTTGGATGCACAACATCGCGACTGACATGAATGACGGTGGTGAGAAATACAACCACAAAAGGACACAGAGGATCGATTTAAGAACTCTGTGCCATCTCTTGTCCTTTGTGGTTAAACCGGTGGCTTTTACCGCTTGTGTGGGGTCGATTCAACCACAACAAACCTTGTGAAAATCTGTGCAATCTTGTGGTTCCTATCATTATGGTATTGAGCAGGCTCACAATTCCGAGCCGATCGGACCAATACGCTTCAGTTCATCCACGAAATCCGAAACGATCCTCGAAAACCTCTCGCTCTCGGACGCATCGATCCATTCGACACGCAACCTGCGTGCATCGATCCCGACGCCATCCAGCACACCTGCGAGCGCAGCCATCCTGTGCCCCGCGTGCTCGTTTCCATGCACATAATGACACTCGCCGATTCTGCATCCGGCGACCAGCACGCCGTCCGCACCACACCTGAGCGCCTCGAGCACAAATGCCGGATTGACACGCCCCGCGCACATAACCCGTATCACCCGGATGTTGGTTGGGTATGAGACGCGCAAAACGCCCGCAAGGTCGGCGCATGCGTAGGCGCACCAGTTGCAGAGAAAGGCGACGATCAGCGGACACTCGCTCTTAGATACACGCACAGGAGAACTGTTCGCTCTCGAAGGTGCAATCGCGTCCTCCGTCGTCGGTTGGTCACCCTCTGTCAGCGCATGTATCTGCGAGAGTATCTGGGGATCTGTGTGGATGTACGGCGCAATCGCGTCCTCCGGGCATGCGGCACTGCACGAACCACAGCCCTTGCACGCCAGTTCGTCGACCACTGCCTTGCCGTCCACCATCCTAATGCACCCAAACTCGCAGACAGCTGCGCAGATCCCGCATCCCACGCAGGTATCAGAATCGACGTGGGTACTCATCGGATTGATCTCCAGACGATCGCGTGAAAGCAGAGTCTTGACCCGGGATGCGGCAGCAGTTGCCTGCGCAACCGACGTCTGAATGTCCTTTGGTCCCGATGCGCACCCTGCGATTGCGATTCCATCGGTTGGCGCTTCCACTGGCCTCAGTTTCGGATGCGCCACCTGCAGGAACCCGTCCGCCCTGGTCCGCATGGTGATCCCGATGCCGGTATCAGTATCTGCCTCTAGCCCTACTGAGAGAACTACAAGGTCACATTCCTTCTCAACGATCCCGCCATCCGATAGTGTGTCCTCGTACCGGATGACCGGGCTTTTGCCGTGCGTCAGGACCTCAGACACCCTGCCGCGCACGAAATCAACTCCGAGCTCCTGTGTGCGCTGGTAATACTCCTCGTAACCAGCTCCGCATGCTCTCACGTCGATATAATGAATTGAAATATCTGTTTTTGGATTCTTCTTCATGATCAGCTGCGAATTCTTGATCGCAGCCATGCAACAGACAACGGAACAGTAATTGTTGCCGACTGTCGCATCTCTTGATCCCACGCACTGGATGAATACGATTCTCTGTGCAATCTCCCCTGTTGATGGCTGAATCACGCGTCCATGCGTTGGACCGCTCGCATTCAGCATGCGCTCGAGTTGTAACGAAGTGATCACATCCCTGTGCCGCCCGTATCCATATTCCTCCTTTCGGGACGCATCGAACGGCTTCCATCCGGTTGCAACGATTATTGCGCCGACATTGAACTCAAACTCCTCTTCCTTCTGAAAATAGTCGATTGCATCCAGCGGGCATGCTTCTTCGCATAATCCACAGCCAACGCAGTGGTCAGAATCGATGCATGCGATCATGGGCACAGACTGCGGCACCGGCACGTAGATCGCCTTGCGACTCCCGATATCAAAATCAAACTCGTTTGGAACGGTAATCGGGCATACATGCGCACAATCGTCGATGCAGCCCTTGCAAATCTCTTCTTTTAGGAATCTCGGCTTTTTTACGCCGCGTACTGCGAAGTTTCCGACGCTCCCGGTGACCTCCACAATCTCAGAGTACGTGTGCAGATCGATATTCCGGTGATTGAGGACATCAGTCATCGTTGGGGCGATGATGCAGATTGCGCAGTCGTTTGTCGGGAAGAGATGTCCGTAAAGAATCGCTCGCCCCCCGATTGTTGGCTCTCTCTCGATCAGATGCACTGTTGTTCCGCTTTCTGCCAGATCAAGCGCAGCGGTTATGCCGGAAACCCCGGCACCCACGACGAGCACATCCTGATTGATCGGAATCGTTCGCTTTGGAATTGCAGTCCGTTCCTTCGCCTGCGCAACTCCCATTCGCACCAGATCAATCGCCTTCTGGGTCGCAAGCGCCCGGTTGTCGGCATGCACCCATGAGCACTGTTCACGTATGTTTACCATCACAAGGAGGTGTGGGTTCAGCTCCGAATCCTCAAGCAGGTGCTCAAAGGTCGTCTGATGCATGCGCGGCGAACACGCTGCCACAACGACACGGTCGACCCCACCCCTGATATCGGCTTTGATCTGCTCCTGTCCCGCATCAGAGCATGCGAAGTCGATTGCCCTGACGATGCAAACGCTCTCGAGGCGCTCTGCCTGCGCAACAATTGAATCAATATCCAGGATTCCGCCGATGTTGAGCCCGCAGTGGCAGATGTATACTCCGATTTGCATATCGTTGATTATGTGTTATCTGCTATTATAACCGATTACCTGAGTTTTTGAATTGTGAGCGATCGGTAGGAACCACTGGATGCCGGTTGAGCTGCCTGCGGCTGAACCCAATTACCAGACAGCATCTCACACCATTCTCTGCCCCGCATACCGTCTGACGAGGTTTAGCATGCCGGAACTTGCGGGAATCGCCATCTCGAGTTCGCGTATCATGTTCAGGATGACTGGCAACGGCAGCCGGTCATGCAGCGCATGCAGGTATGCTGCGCCGGGTCTTCCGCAAATTGTGTGGAATCGCACGATATCATCACGCGGCGCAGTCTCAACGGCATCATCAAGATGGGGGGGCTTGTCGATTGTGTAACACACTCCACCACCACCCACGCCCCCATCCTCCACGCAGGACAGCCTCCCGAGTCCGTGTATAGCGGCGTAACTGTTCTTGTAGTCCTCGATGTATGGCTGGTATTTGATCTTCCGATCCTGCGAGAGATACCCGACCATATCCTCCTTCGCCAAGTGCGTAATCCCGGTGATAACACCGATTATTGTGGCATCCGATGTCGATATGGATACAAATTGCCCGAGACATCCGAAATTCTCGTCGGCGAGCCTGACTACGTAGGTCTCAACAGAGGTCACCTGGATTATCTCACCCAATCGCATGAGATACAGTGGTTCCGCACGCATATTAAATCTAAGCGACTGCGGCAGGGGGCTGTTTGACTCCCGTCGTAACTACGCACCCCCACACACACTGACATCACACCATCAATAGGGTCTTATTTTTCATTCGTAAGCTTTGTGAAGTACAAAGTATTCAGGCAAAAAGCCTGTTGACGACCTTAAACAATCTCTAATAGCTGAACCTCAAATATCAGGTCTTTCCCAGCCAGCGGATGGTTTGCATCCGATGTCGCACTCGACTCAGTGACATCAGTCACCATGGCTATGATTGTTTGGCTATATGGCTGACGAATCTCAAACTGCCGCCCCACTTCCGGCTGCGCGTCCTCCGAAAAGATATTCCGATCCACCGTCAGAACCAGTGCCTTATGATGCGGTCCGTATGCTTCATCTGCCGGAACTTCGATCATCTTCGATTCGCCCGGTTCCATCCCGATCGTAGCCTGCTCAAACCGGGAGATTATCTGACCCTCGCCCACTCTAAATTGCAGAGGATCGCGGTTTGTTGTGGTATCAAATATCGGGCACAATTGAAAATTCCAGTGAAATACACCCTGCGACTTTTGTTCTTTGTGCCATTGCATTACTGTTTTCCAATTTAACGTAAAGGCATAAAGAGTGTTGTCAATCGCGGTCTTCACGTCTTTCGCGTTGTTGTACATCCAACTGACCATTATGGAAATCATGTGATCTCTATGACAGTGCCCCTTTGTCATAACCCAAGTCCACCCGGGCAAAATTGAACTCACATGACCTGCCTTCGCAGTGCATATATTGTCGATGAAAAAGCGTTCTTTTTTAAAAAATTGTTGCTATCGTCGCTGTTTTTGAGATTTTTTACGTACCAAGCCACGTCCATCCGAACAGAAATCTTTATGTACTATTAGCACAATCATTAATTTTGATACTACTTCATGCTAATAACATTTAGTGAAGTATTATCCAATGGAAAGGAGGTACATGAATATGGAACATATCGAACCTGTTCCCGTGCAAGCGGAACTGAGCGAACTTGATATCATCGGAATCGACAAGATAGCGGAAGATGCTACAGAGTTCATAAACGGCGGTCAGATGGATGTGAGACAGGCATCGACCTGGGCTATTCACCATCTTGAGGATCAGTGGGGATTTCCCTCACTCACAACGCTGTACCACAAGATGGTTGAACATCTGGAGAACAACTTTAAGGCAAAGCGAGAACTGGTCAACTATATGCAGAAGTGGTGAAACCGGGATGTGCTGATAGGTCGTCAGCACGCCCCCTCTCTTTTTTCCCGTTGTGAGGCGGAAATCCACCTTGCAATAACTCCTTATAGCAACCGCCACTGCATAAGCGATATAAATCATGCAGTCGTCTATCACCGTCATGCTACTCCACGATCTTCTGAAGGTCGATTGCAACGAGGCGGTGTATATGATAGAACCTGATTTCAGTGATCAGGTGGCATGCAATCTCACAGAACACCACCTTTCAGAGATCGTCCGCTCAGGAATCTCATTTGACGATGTGACCCGTATAAGGGACGAAAACGAAGTGATAGGGATTGCAATTCCGATGTGTTCGGAAAAAGACTGCTTTCTGGCAGTCTTAACCAATGTGATCTGCGGCAGTAACAATTTTTCAGACCGAATGACCCGGATATGCGAGCGCGCAGAAGAGGTTCACGACGTGGAGACGACGTATTCACAGCTCATGGATGCAACGATTGAATATTACGCAATCATGCTCGTGAACCGGATGCTCTGTAATCGTTGCGCGCACGACAAGAAGAGTTTTTCGCAGATATTCTCAGAGCCGCGCGTGGATAGGATCGTTTCGTTCGTAAGAACACTCAAAGAATCCGAGAATGTCGATTTCGCAGATGTGAAGATGCTTGAGATATGCTGCGGCAACGGGATGGCGACGATCGCACTGCATAAAATGGGTTTTGATCCACTCTGTCTGGATTCTGACAGATGCGCAATCTGCGAGGGGCTAGAACACGGCGTTTTTGCACCACACCGCGCAATTGCGCTTGATGCAACAGAACTCACCCGCGTCTTTGAAGCAGGATCATTCGATTGCGTCACCGGGTTCATGCTCGGAGCGATTTATCCGTTTAACAAAGAACTCTGGGGGCATATCATGTCGGAATCTGTTGCTCTGTTGCGTGAAGACGGGGTTCTTCTCGTAACAGTCCATAAAAATGAAGAGATTGCAATTCTGAAGGACATCCTGGATGAACTGGGGATGAATGGAAGTATAATCGACAACCGGGATGATTCAGGAGTGTACGATCAGTGGATATATCTCGGACGAAAGTGATGCACCAATTGAAGTGAAGTGCGGGGGGAGGGATTCGAACCCTCGAACTCCTGCGAGAATAGGCCCTAAACCTATCGCCTTTGACCTGGCTGGGCAACCCCCGCGTCGTTAGCCAACCGTGCTCAGACGTTCATCCAGCGCTTTTGCCCGGTCGCTGATGTTATCAACAGCCCGTGTGACCAGTTCTGTGCTCGACATCGAGCCATCGCTTTCGGCGGTGCATATAAAGGAATCGGGGCACGTCCCGACTCTGATGACGTCGCCCTCCTTGTTGAGTTCGCAGACCGATTCGCACAACTTGCACAGTGAACATGCATGCTCATTTGCCACATCTATTGTGCCGTCCGCATTCACGAGCACACCGCGCGGGCAGGTGTCCACACACATACCGCAAGAATCGCACTCATCAGAGATTGTGATGCGCGGTACATTCTTGTACCCACACGCAATTCCTGCCTGCCACTTCGCATGATCGTGTCCGGTGCCCAACCGCGCGACTGCTTCGAGCGAGATTCTGTGCCCTTCAGCAAGCTTAACGATCGGCACGATCTCTGCTGGCATGACCGATGAGTCTGCAGAGACCAGTTCCGTAGAATAGACAATCTTCGGACCTTCTGCGGAGAGTGTGAGAGAAACCTGGCAGAGTGGACACCCCTCACCATCACAGCTGCATTCAGACGGAAGGATGTATGACTCGAGGTCTGTTGTGAGCGGAATCAATCCAAGACGGAGCACGAGTTGTTCATCGAAGAGCACCGATGTGTTGTCATAGACGTTCACATAATCGATTGCGAGCGTGGGCACTTCTGCAAGCATGCTGCGCCTCACACTGTTCACAAACGCTTGCGTTACGCCTGAAAGCATGAACTTAGTCTTACGATCACCCAATTCAATGATTTCTATCTTCATTTGAGGTATCCTTGTACCGCAAGATGTGCATTTAGATGCGCAACGCTCTTGTACTCGCCGCCTTTTGCCTTCCGGTATACCTTACAATACACATTCGGTGTAAGCGTACCGTCGGCACGCAATTCCTTGAGACGGGCACGAAGTGCACGAATTTTTATGATCCAGCTCCTCTTTCGTGGAGTTCTTGCGCCCTTCTTCCCTTTCCGCGAGCCATGTCCTGATTGGTGCCCATATCTCCTCTTCTCGTCCCTTAGCCGCGCGCGTGCACGACTGACACCTTTCTTTGGTTTTGCTGCGATTGCACCGGACTCAATTAGACCTCTAATATCCTCTCGCGTCGTTGCACCTGCGATATCTTCTGCGTCTTCAGGGTTCAGCCAGATCCTGTGCAAGCCGATGCCAATGACATTCGCAGCCATGCGGCGCTGGTTGGTTAGATCGGTCATTTATTCACCTCAACATCCTCTTCCGGTTCTTCCGGTTCCTCTGGCTCTTCTGTCACTGGCAGTGGGTTCAATACTTTAATTCCGCGATCTGCCGCGATCTCCTCGATTATCAGTCGTTTTCTCACGCCGATCGTGCGTGCAATTCGTGCAGCCTGCGCCTCCGGGTTGATCGATTGCAGATCACCTAAATTCCGCACCAGAACATCCTCGAAGCCGGACGGGTGCAGTCCTTTGACTGCGCGGGGGCTGCCATATCCTATCTGCACGATGGCGCCCTTTGCCGCGATCCCTTTTCTCAGTTTACCCTGCAGCCCTCTCGGGCGACGCCAGTTAACGTCCAGTTTCTTCTTTTTGTGGCCATCCGCACGTCTGAACGCAGGTTTTTTACTCTTCTGCTGCTTTCTGACCTTCAATAACCGTCTCTTTTCCATCGTCTATCACCTGCACAATCTTACGCCATCATTTCCTTGCCGACCACGTATATTCCGTCCTGGAATACCCTTGGATCGCGGGATTTGATCTTTGTTGCCTGCTCGATGTTTGCCGCAGTCTGCCCGACCGACTCCTTGTTTATGCCGGTAACAACCACCATATCGCCATTTATCTCCACATCAACGCCATCAATTATCTTCGCCATCCGGTCTTTCTTCTCACCAAGAAAGTTGCCTATTGTGAATTTGTTTCCATCAATGCGTAACTGAATTGGAAAATGTGAATAAACCATCTTCATCACGTACGTATACCCGGTGGTGACACCATCAATCATATTTGTGAGATGCGATGTCATTGTTCCAACCATCGCCTTCTGCTTCTTCCTGACTGCAGCAGGATTATCAACATCGACGAGGAGTGCTTCTTCGGTCTGCTGTATTGTGATGTGCGGATACCATAGCTCGCGTGCGATCTCTCCTTTAGGACCCGTTATCCTGATCAGTCTTCCGTCGATTGAGACGGTCACATCATCAGGTATCGCAATCGTTTTTTTGAGTTCTTTCGCCATCTTTCACACCTAATACACATAAGCTAGGAGCTGTCCGCCTATCTTCTTCTCCCGGGCATCGTAGTGCGATAATACGCCATCCGGCGTCGTCATTATCAACGCACCGAAGTTTCTCGCAGGCAGGAATCGCTTCTCCCATTTCTCGAAATCAGCTACTCCGGTGGAGATTCTTGGCTTTATCACCCTGCAATTGTTGATTCTTCCCCGAAGTCCAATTTTGAAGACGCCTGCTTTTCCATCCTCGATGAACTCGTATTCTTCTATGTATCCCCGACTCTGCATCACACCCAGCACATTGCCGATTAACTTCGAAGCCGGGCGTACAATGCACTCGCTCTTCCCTGTGCTCTCTGCATTCTTGATTGTCGATAACGCATCGGCAAGTGGATCAAGTAGTACCATAATCTATCACCTCACTTGTATTTTTCAAAACCCATCTCTCTTGCGACCTCTCTGAAACACTGGCGGCAGAGATATATACGATATCTCCGGATCAGCCCCTGTTTCCTGCCGCATCGCTTGCACACGTTCGCTCCTCTTCCGAATTTGACCTCAGTACTCATTCTATGACCTCTATGTTGTAACGATCATGCATCCATGCCAGCGTATCCGCTGCGGCCAAGCGGTGTTTGTGCGATATCTTGCGCTGCTGGATGCGGCGCTTGCTAATTCTATATCCCGGTCGCTTGAACGCCATGCAGACATCCATTCCGAAGATGCCGATATCCGGATCGTACGCCATGCCTGGGAAATCAGTGTGTTCCTCGATTCCGAAGGACACATTGCCAGTGTTATCGAACTGGGACTCGTAGAGCTTGTGTTCGATTATCGAGAGTGCGGTCTCAACGAACGCCTCTGCCTTGTCCTTCCGGAGTGTCACCTTGCATCCGATCGGTTCGTCCATCTTAATTCCAAAAGCGGGGATGCGCGATCTTGAAAGCGTTCTTACCTGCATCTGACTGGTGATCGTCTTGAGAATATCTTCTGCATTGACCAGCCGCTGCCCGCTCTCGCCGACCCCGATGTGAACAGTCACCTTGTCTATCTCGATCTCACGCATCGGATTCGTCAATTACGCCACCTCCCACACCGGGTATCTCTATCTCAGGCTCGCTCTTGCCGACCACGTATACGTAGTCCTCAACTGTCTCGAAGTCGTATCCGCTCTTGAGCGAGACCATGTTCGGCATCGAGCCTCTCGTCTTCCGCACATCCATGATCGTCGCAAGCTCTCCTGAGTGTGTGCCGCCGATGATCAGGGCAAGGTTGCCTGGTTTGTACACGAGATGTTTGACAACCTTCTTGTCCGGAACTGAGAGGAGTACCGAATCAGAAGTGTGATAAGAATACTCGTCGGAAATGATATTCGATCCATCATGGAGATTCAGTTGAATGTTTCCACCTTTCAAAATCGTCTTATTGTCAATCCTGCACAACTTGTTCTCTGAATCACCAATTTTGTGGAGACTGAGTCTCTGTTTCCTATCCAGAACCACTCTGTACGCCACATCCATCTTTGGTATGGTTAAAATATCGAAGACCCCTATTGGGAACTTGTAATCTCTTCTTACAACTCCATCTACCATAACATTTCCGTCATGCAGAATCTTTCTCGCCTCTTTGCTTGAATTGGCGAGTTTCAGTACATCCCGCATGACCAGCAGCAAAGGAATACTTTTTGATCGTGAATGGGGACCTGGAGCGGCTTTAACAGCCCACTTGTGTGTCTTTCTCTGTACATTCCAGGTTTTTGGCATTGAAAGTCTTTTCTGATGTTTGCTCACCAAAATCACCCTTCTCCTAGCATCTGTTCTCTCATATCATCCTCAAGATTCAGTTTGGTTATCACCACGTTCGATGGGTATATCGGTCTTGGAACCTCTTCTCCGTTAGCCTTGGACGAGACTGCGCCATCGATCGCAATCGTGCCTGCCTTCAGATAAATTCTCTCAACCTTACCTTCTGTTCCTGTATATTTGCCGCGCATGATTTTCACGGTATCTCCGGAGCGAACTCCGAATGTTCTCCGCCCATATTTCTCTCGCAACGATTTACTGAGTGGCGCACCCATGAATTTCTGCTTCCTGTGCAAGGGCGCCTGATACTGCGCCTTTCGCTGTTTTCTCGGTTGTTTTGATACCATGATCATTACACTTCGCTGTCGTGATATATTTACCTTTCTCGGTCTACATCGAGTTTTTCAGTATTATATCTTTTGCAGGTGGGTACCAGTTCCGGGACATTCCGACGCTGGCTATGTCGGTTGCATCATACCCGTGCGATTCGCGCCAGACGTTACAGAGTTGTGATTGTGGGGTGCAGGTCTTGCGCAGTTCCGCAGTACTCGCTGTAAAAACGGTATGCATAAACACAAACCCCCTCACCCGCAAATCTCTCGGAATCGGTAAAATCGGGGGTGGAACACGCATCCGGACAAAAGACCCAATCACCGAATTAACAACCGAAAAATATATGTGGAATCAATTTTACCATAATATCGTCAATACGTGAACACTGGAGATACCACTATGGATGCATTAATACTTGCAAGTATATCGATCGTCGGTTTTCTTTTAGCATACCGGTTCTATGCGACATTTCTTGCCGAAAAGATATTCGCATTGAACCCGGATGCGAGAACACCGGCGCATGAGTTCGAGGATGGCGTCGATTGCGTGCCGACACTCAAGTCCATCCTCTTTGGACACCACTTTGCATCCATCGCAGGCGCAGCGCCGATCGTTGGCCCCGCAATCGGGGTGATCTGGGGCTGGCTTCCCGCATTCCTCTGGGTCGTCTTCGGAACGATCTTTCTTGGCGCAGTCCATGACTTCGGTTCGCTGGTCGTCTCTCTGAGGCATCAGGGGAAGTCGATAGGCGAACTCACCGGGGACATCATCGGAACACGTGCAAGGAACCTTTTTCTGCTGATCATGTTCTTCCTGCTCTTAATCGTGATCGCTGTCTTTGCCCTCGTGATCGCCCTGATGTTCACATGGTATCCGCAGACCGTAATTCCCATCGCCTGCGAGATGGTTATTGCAGTCGCTGTCGGTTATTTGATCTACAGAACGAAGGTCGGGGTTCTGATACCAACGGTTTTAGCAGTGATTATCATGTATGCCACAATCTACATCGGTGTGCTGTATCCGATCAGACTCGAGGAGACGTTCCTTGGTTCTCTCGGTCCGGTGATGATCACGTGGATATATATCATACTGCTCTACTCGTTCATCGCATCGGTGCTCCCGGTCTGGTTGCTTCTGCAGCCAAGAGACCACATCAACGCGCATGAACTCATAATTGGCATGGCGCTCATGTATATCGGGCTTCTGGTCATGCGCCCGGAGGTCGTCGCGCCCGCGGTCCAGCTACATCCGGAAGGTGCCCCGCCGATCTACCCGTTCCTCTTTGTCACGATTGCGTGCGGCGCGATATCCGGATTCCACAGCCTCGTCTCATCAGGAACCACTGTTAAGCAACTGGACAACGAGGCTCATGCAAAGATGATCGGTTATGGCGGCATGCTCGCAGAGGGTGCCCTGGCCATAATCGCAATCATTGCGTGCACAGCCGGATTCGCCGCCACCGCAGAATTGACCGCGAAAGAGGTGTGGTACGCGCATTATTCCAGCTGGGGCGCGGCAGCAGGGCTCCTGCCAAAGCTCTCCGCCTTTGTGGACGGCGCAGGAAACTTCGTTACAGCATGCGGAATACCGCCTGAATTTGCTGTCGGGATCGTTGGCGTAATCGTTGTCAGCTTTGCGATGACCACAATTGACACCGCAACACGGTTACAGCGTTACGTGATCGGTGAGATCGGTGGCAACTACAACATAAGCTGCCTCAAGAACCGCTACATCGGTGGCGCGGTTGCTGTTCTGACTGCACTTGCGCTTGCATTTGTGAGGCAGGAGCCAGGAGGCGCTGTAGGGCAGGGCGGAATGATTCTGTGGCCAGTCTTCGGAACGACGAATCAGCTGCTTGCGGCGCTTGCGTTGCTCGTAATCACCCTGTACCTCATACAGACGAAGAAGCCGGTAATCTACACCGCAATCCCACTGATCCTAATGATAGTAACCGCGATGGCGGCGATGGCGCTGAACATCAAGAACTACATCGCATCAGCGAACTGGTTCCTGACCGGGCTGGGGATTGCGATATTCGTACTTGCGCTCTGGCTTGTCTTTGAGGCGGTGAATGCATACCGGAACATGGATAGGGGCTCATAGCGCCATAGCTTTATAGTCTGATTCGCAGCCACGATTGCTGAGATCGGGCGCGGGGTCGGTTGCAGGGCGCGCAACTCACTACACCCCGCGGCCCGGTGCGTCCGGGATGAATCCCGGGAAGGTCACAGAATAAATATATATGGTGTCCTGTTGAGGTTGGATTTCGGGAGTTTAAATCGGTGTATACAAATGATTATATCACAAAATAACCATTTTCCAGCACGTATTTCAGAGCTTTAAATGACATATTAACGGAAATAGCTTAAAAAATGCCCTTCTAAGCGTACCAAATGTCCAACCCCCCATTGATGCCATAGATTTATTCAGTCAGTTATGTGAAACGGCCGTATGTGTGAGTAGTCACAAATCGGCATACAATGAAACGCAGGTGAGGCGAGAATTCATTGACC
>DAWR01000203.1 GCA_002506015.1 Candidatus Methanogasteraceae archaeon UBA261
GGAACTCCCAGTTGGTCCGCGAGTTCTCGTGACCCTTTCGAGGGGATAAGTGATGGACAGAGCACGACCATGTCAAACTCGGCTTCCCCGATCTCGCCTAATAACGTGTCCTCGTACCTGACCTGTAATTTATCGTCGAGCGGATTCACCTCAGCCACACGTCCGCGGACAAAATTCACGCCAATCTCCTGCGTGTGGTGGTAGAACTCTTCCATCCTTCTTCCTGCCGATCGCATATCGATGTAGAAGATCGTAACATCCGCATCAGGTTTCATCTTGTAGACGAGCTGTGCCTGTTTCTGTGAGTAGATGCAGCAGACCTTTGAGCAGTGCTTATTTCCCCGATTGAAGTCGCGGGACCCGACGCATAGCACGAACGCAACCCGCTCGGGAAATGTTCCATCTGTCTTCTGGAGCCGCATGCCGGTTTTGCTTTTGGCAGAGACCATCTCTTCAAACTCGATTGCGGTTATGATGTCCGGGTGATCTTTGTAGTGGTATTCCTCGATTATTGATGGGTCGATCGACTCAAATCCTGTCGCAATCGTTATCGCGCCGCAGTCCACCTGTATCTCTTCCTCGCAATCATCAAGCCGGATCGCACCCGCAGAACAAGCTTTTTCACATGCGCCGCATTCGATGCAGAGCTCTCTGTCGATTATGTATGCCTGCGGGATCGCCTGCGCAAACGGCAGGTAGATCGCATCCTTCGGGCACTTTGCGGCGCACCTGCCGCAGGATGTGCACGCCTCTATGTCAACGTACCGCGGCGCACGACGTAGGGTCACGCTGTAATCGCCAGCACTCCCTTCAACCGATGCAACCTCGGTCTGGGTGTAGAGCATGATGTTCGGGTGGTTGAAGACCGCAACCATCTTAGGGGTGAGGATGCACTGCGAGCAGTCGAGCGTCGGAAACGTCTTTGAGAGACCGATCATCTGCCCGCCGATGTATGGGGCTTTTTCGATCAGGATAACCTCGCGTTCGTCAGCCATCTCAAGCGCAGTCGTGATCCCGGCAATTCCACCACCAACAACGAGCGCACGGTCTTTGACATCCTTTGTGATCGGGTTTAAGGACGCAAGGTTCTGCATCCGGGAGACTGCGCCCTTGACAAGTCCCCTCGCTTTCCTTGTAGCCTCCTCACAATCCTCATGCACCCATGAACACTGCTCACGGATGTTTGTGATCTCAAGAAGCATCGGGTTGATGCCCGCTTTCTGTGCCATTGCACGAAACGTCTCGAGATGAAGCTTCGGGGAGCATGAGCCGATCACCACGCGATCAATCAATCCTTCCTTGATGTCGCTCTCGATCTGACCCTGTCCCGCGCTGCTACAGAGATAATCCTGAACATTCGTGTGCGCAACGCCGTTCATTCCTGATACTTCGTCTGCGATTGCCTCGACATCAACGACATCGCCGATGTTGCCGCCGCACCTGCAGAGATATACGCCAATCTTTTCGCTGCTCATCTCTTTCACCGATCCCCTTTCAGTTTCAGAAGAAAATCTTCGTTTGTCACAAGATTCAGATCTATTCCGAGTTCCTCTGGCGAATATCCGAATGCGAGCCCAAGGAGCTGGGAATAATGCAGAACCGGGATATTGTATTCTGTGCCGCGCTTCTCCGCAATCTCGACCTGCCCGCCGTCGAACTGCAGGTGGCAGAACGGACACGCGTTCACGATGCAGTCTACATTCGCATCCCTGATCCGCGATAGTTTGTGCTCCAACATCTCGAGCGACTTGTCAATAAGCGCGGACCTAACCCCACCGCCTGCACCGCAGCACGCCATCTTGTCAGGATAGTTGACGCTCTCAGCGCCCGTTGCCTCGACCAGTTCGTCAAAGAAGCGAGGGTCTTCAGTACTCCCGAGTTCTCGTTCCTTTGACGGTTTCACGAGGTGGCATCCGTAATGCAGGGCGACTCTGAGGTCCAACGGACGTGTGACCATCTCCTTTATCTTTTCAGGTCCTGGCTCGTCGTAGAGCAGTTCAATGATGTGCCTGACATCAACAGTTCCCTTGAATTTCTTGCCGATCGCATCGAGATGGGCGTTTGTGCTTTTCTTGAGCGCAGGGTCATTTTTCAGTTCGTTGTTGGCATCCACGAGAGATCCATAGCAGCCATTGCAGATCGTCAGCACATCGCGCTCAATTTCCTCTGAGAGCACGATGTTTCGGCTTGCAAGCGCAAGCCATGTTGCTTTATCAAACGATCGGAAGACGCCGGGCGCAGGACAGCATGATGCGCCGGATAGGTCAGCGTAATCGATCTCCAACCGATCAAGACAGAGTTTTGTGGCTTTCTCAATTCCAGGATACCGGTTCGGGGTGATGCAGCCTAAATAGAGTGATAACTTGTTCATGATGCTCACCTCTCACTCTTGAGCGCCCGTCACGAGTTTGTCAAATCCGCACGACTCAAGAAGCGTCTGCACATCGGCAAGTGCTTCCGGATACTTGTGAACCGTCTCGGGAAGAGCCTCCATCCCGAGGCTCTCTCGCTTCGCCTTCACCGCGTCATTGATCGGCACGGCGTGCCCGTACTCAATTACCAGTTGACTGACCCTCCGATGTTCCGGAAGCATAATCCCCTCGTGCACAGCGATCGCCCGGATTGCGAGAATCGCGTCAGTGATCTTGATCTCACGCGGACATCGCTCCTGGCAGGTGTAGCAGGTGGTGCACATCCAGAGGTCGGGGTCGTGCAACACGTCTGTACTCACGCGTGCTTTCCTGACGAGCTTTCGCGTGATCATTCCTGTGTAGCGTCCTGACGGGCAGCTTCCGCTGCATGTGCCACACTGCAGGCAGGTGAGTATCTCAAGACCTGCGTCTTTTAATGCGTCTGATATGTTTGTGTTTGATTGATTCATCATTATTCACCATTCACTACCCTGATTCATTCGCCGCTCCAACA
>DAWR01000144.1 GCA_002506015.1 Candidatus Methanogasteraceae archaeon UBA261
TAGGCTTGTTGCGGAATAACTTGGAAAAGCCCGGAGAACGGATATCCGTGAAAAGGAGCACTGTGCGTGGAGTAATGGAAGCCTTAGAAGGCAGCATTTCATAGAATTTTATATCGCAACAAGTCTAATGCAGTACCTCTTGTTGATGGTGGTGTGACGCTCCCGGTATGTTATTATTTGTGGGCTCCCCTACGTGAGCACCCAGACTGTGACAAAGACCGCTGCGATTCCGACGATGTCCCCGATTGCGGTGATGATCGGGATTATGACGTCGTCTGGATCGAGCCCGTGCCTGTGGGACAGGAATGCGAGACCGACTGTTACGGCGAAGACCACGAGCAGATCGATGAATCCGGCGGTTAGCGTTATCTCGAGCAATTGCCTGTATACGACCGTAATTTCCAGCAGATGTGCAGTCATCCAGACCGCCACGCTGAGCACCAGACACGAGGTGCATCCGGTCAACAGGCATGCGAGAACGTTGTTTCTGACAACGACGCCCCCGACCGGCTCGACGAGACCGAGGTGGAACGCGGAGGAGAGTCTTGCTCCGAGAACGCTGCCGGTATCACCGCCGATCTTGATTAGTGGGGGGATTAGAATCAGGAGCACTGGTGAGCCGATCAGCGTGTCCTGTCCGAGGTGGAGGAGTTGTCCCGCTGTGGTGCTGATGATTGCGGCGATGAGCAGAACCGGAACGCCACGCTTCACAATTCCCGTGACTGTGTAGTAGGTCATATCCAGAGCACCACCTTTGCAGCGCAGAAGACCGCAATCATCGTAATAACATCCCCGAGTGTCCCGAGCGCAGGCGTTGTGATGTTGTCCGGGTCGATACCGTGTCTGAAAGCCCCGATTGTTATCACCGCGGCAATTATGGCAAGAACTAACCCTGAGGAGACTCCTGCAAAGACCGCAATTGCGATCAGCGCCAAAACGCTGCTCTGCATGCCGAGTGCGATTGTTGTGAGATGCGCAAGTATCCCGAGCACAATCGACATGATCAGACTGAGCGCGAGCGATCCTGCCACGTTGTTGATCAGTTCCGGATTCCGTTCGATCCTGTCGATTAATCCGAGGTGTATCGCACTGCCGAGGCGGGATCCAAGTGTGCATGAGATGTTGCCACGCATGCCGAGTATCGCGGGCACGAGCACGATTAGCCCGGGAATCGTCTCGATCATATCGACCATCCGTACCAGTATGACGCCGGCAAAGACCCCCGCGATTGTGCAGACGAGTTCGAACGGCAGTGCCTCGCGCACGATGCTGCGCACACTCGTATATCTCTCGAGGTAATCGCGTTGCTCTGCCATGCTAATATCATTGGGTGTATGATATTAAAATACGGTGGGTGAATACCATTTCACACCGTTATAACTAGTTATAATTATGGTGTCCCGGCGCCGCAGCTTGTGGCATTGCAATCAGCAGGCTCCACTGTGAGAACATCTTTTTATGGCATGCGGGCATATATATATGTACATGAGGGGATTTCATGGATACAAAACAGGCAATCATCAGATCTGCGGTTGATATTGCAGAACGCATCAAAGCGTCTACAATCTTGTTACCGGATTCTTATGCCTACGAACAGATGGAGGTGGAGACTGATGTCCCGGTTGTGGTTCTGCCGAGACTGGCATCCGGGCTTCTGTACCAGATCATTCCGAACCATGCCGAGAAGGAGGAGGTTGCACTGGAAGAGCGCATCCGGAAGATCGCTGTAATTGGGCATCTGGACGGTGCAATCGGCGGTAAGGTCGTAGGAGTGATTGACACCGCGGAGTTTGATTCGATCGTTGTGTACGATCCGAAGAAGAGCCCTGCTGTGAAATCGCTTGCAGAGTGTGAGGAATCGATAAATCCGGATGTTTTTCGCGCAGTTCTTAAACTCGGGCTCGAACTCGGGCTCGAAGGGCGGGAAGGCAGGCACATCGGAACCGCTTTCATAGTTGGAGATGAAGAGCGGGTTCTTGCGCAGTCGCACCAGCTTTTGCTGAATCCGTTCAAGGGTCATGCCGCAACCAACCTCCGGATCACGGATAAGGAGAACTGGGAGACTTTCAAGGAGTTTTCTCAGCTTGACGGGGTTTTTGTGGTGGCTGGGTGGGGCGTCGTCTGCGCATCCGGAAGATACCTCGATGTGGACGCCAGATCCGTACACATCCAGCAGGGTCTTGGCGGACGGCATGCGGCATCAGCCGCGATCACCGCAGAGACCGATGCGGTTGCAGTCGTTGTCTCAGAATCGGGCGTGATCAGGATCTACCATGACGGGAAGCAGGTAATCGAGATTGCGCCCAAGGAATGGGCGGAATGATTGACTGGTCACCAGTGGGGGACATGCCCAATACGATACGGTGGGAACCACACGATTTCTGTGTTAATCTCGTGGTTGTATGCGGATGTCCACACAATATGGAGTGAGTGCTATGAGGGGCACATAATCAGACACAGCTTGGCGGAGCTAATCGAGCAGCAAAAGCCCGAATGTTTTGATCGTCTCGTCGAACGTCGTCACCACCTCGAGCTCGAAGCCTGCCGCACGCACCGTGGCATAGACATCAATTCCGCTTGCCTCCATCGCGGGTCTCATCATATCCGGATGCCTGCAGAGCCTCTTCACGGTATGGAAATCAATATCGCCCTCTTCGGGAAGACATGTCTCGCAGAGAGCGCACGGGTATGCTCCGAACCCGAATGCCTTGTAGTACCCTGAGAGGAACGCATGCCGCTCAAGCTTGTAGATTGTATTGTGAACCACCATGATAAGGTCCCAGAGATAGTGGTGAATGTGTCTCGGGTCAACCGATGTCTCCTTCGGAAGCCCGACAAACTCGATTAGCGCTGCATGCTCGTAGTCACGGAGCACATTCTCCGTTTCCTCGGGGGTTGGTGAGTACGGCGGGCATGAGAGATGCTTGCCATAAGCCTTACACCCGTATCTGCACTTGAACCGCACCCATGCCGCCGTCTTCACGATTCCTGCGGGAATCTGTTGCAACTCGTTTGCGCCGCTATCGAGTGCAATCTCGCGGAGTTCGAGTATGAGCGTGTTCAGTTCTTTCATGGAAATCGCCCATTGGGTGATGCGGTCAACCTCTGCTGCACCCATCTTTAAAGGCTCTGGTGGAATGGTTACCAAAGTTATTCCATAAGACGCTCCTACCACTTCTTTCAATCACGCCCCATTTATAGTGTCACGTCAACTTTCAAGTGCCGGATAAAGACGAGATAACTTTATCCGGGCAGCCTTTGCAGTGAATTGCCAATTGACTCTCGCATTTCTGTTGTTTCTGAATTCCTGCCATGCCAGTACCTCTTTCCTGACAACCTCGATGTCATCGATTCTTCTGTTCAAACACTGTCCGGTGAGCACGTTAAACTCAATCTCTGCCATATTCAACCAGCTCCCATGCTTTGGGGGGTATACAAACTCGAATCTACCTAATATCGCCTTTCCTTATCTGGCTGAAACGTTTCATAGAGCGATCCGGGGACGCGTGTGTTCAGAGTATGGGTGAGGAAAATCTTCAAGTCCGGTTCTATGAGGGGCTTCAATAATAACATCGGTGCCATTATCTCAAACAAGAGGTGTGCTATGGGCACGACTTGGCAGGAGACTCACTCTGTGGCAGTATGATGTGTACGCGCCATGGCAATCACAGTTTATGCCGGTCGCTGAGTATGGCTAAACGCGTATCGTTATTGTATCCCTCGCGTTCGCGCGGTTCCGGAATCGATCAGTAGATTTGCAATTGCGAAAAAGACGCTTTGCAATAGATGTTTGCGATAAAGAGCACCTCGTCGTTAGAATCATGCACCAGTACCAGGCATCTATTGTACCAGACTCCCTCGAACCGATCGATCCGCTCCCACGCGGCAGGAAGTTTGGTAGAACTCAAGACGTCAACCGGGATTAGGTCCCCGCCGGCATCCGGCACAAAGAACGGAAACCCGTAATGCTCATACAGACGCCCGTGCACAAACCCGCATCTCCACTCACCTGCAATCCCCTCAATTACCCTGTGATTCGATTTGCCTCGCATCAGTGTGCCGTAGACCGCAAGCCGGTTTGACGGGTTGCCAAGCAGGCACTCCACAACCCCGCGCGCCCACAGATCATCCGGTTCTTCGTCTGCGTCATTGCGTGCACGAAATCCGTCGCACAACAGGTCCAACACTCTAAAAATCGATTTGCAAGACCCGGTTTCGTTATCTTTCCTTCTGCAAGCCACAGTCTCATTGAATTGGGCGATGGCGCTGATCAGATATTGTCTCGCCTTCTGCGATTGCCACCAGTCCACTCCCGCTTTCGCCATGACACAGTCACAACCACAAACTACTTTAGCATTCATACCGCTTTTCCTTTAGTCACATTCAGACACATTCATATACCGGAATCGATCATATCTTACACATCATAGCACATCAGCGAGGCGGAACATGAAAAACATCTTCATTTACCCAAGCAACAGTCTGATCCTCTATGATCTCGTCGAGCGCTTCGGTCACAAGCCGCTTGCGATCATGCAGGAGATCAGAAAAAAAGTCACGACGGCGGGGATCGACTCTCCGCCCCTCAACATCACGCCCGAAGACCCGAAACGTGGGCTCAAGTATGCAGCTGTCGAGGTTCCTGCAGGCGTTCGTGGGCGCATGTCGCTTATAGATCCATTGATCGAGGATGCAGAGGCGGCGATTCTCGTCGAGGACGCACCGATCGGGTTCGGATGCATGGGTTGCCAGCGCACAAGCGAGCTCGTAGGTTTTCTGATACGCGCAAAACGAATCCCGATTCTCGAGCTGAATTATCCGACATCGGATGCTGATGCGGAGAATTTCGTTTACAGGATATCCGAATTCTTGAAAGGTCTTGAGGGCGCAACGGAGGCGGACGCATGAACGAAATAGAGGTCGCACAGATCTCGTGTGGTTCCGAGTATACCGGAATTCAGGGCGAGATTGAATCAGCCGCAGAGCAGGTCGGAGCAAAGATCATCTTTCCGGACATCGATCTTGACGAGGTGGAGGTAGCAGAGGCGAAATTCGGACTGAAAGTCACGAGTCCTGACCTCAAATTGATGCTCGCCCGCGCAATCTCGGTTGTTGAGGGACACACCACTGCTGACGCCGTATTCATCGGAACATGCTTCCGGTGTGCAGAGGGCGCGCTCGTCCGAAACGAGATTCGCAGGTACATCCACGATAAATCCGGGCTTCCTGTGATCAGTTACTCGTATACCGAGCGAACCACGGCAGATACTCTCCTAACGAGGATGGAAGCACTGACAACGATCGCCAAGAGGCGCAGTCTGCTCGCACGCGAGACTCAGTCCGGCATCACCGCAGGAATCGACTCGGGATCAACCACCACGAAAGCTGTGGTCATGAAGGATGACGAGGTTCTCGGATTCGGCTGGGTCAGTTCCACCGATGTTATAAAGAGCGCGGAGGAGGCGTTTGCAACAGCGCTTCAGGAATCAGGAATCAAGAGAGACGAGATTCAGGCGCTGGGTGTGACCGGATATGGCAGATTCCTTCTGGGAGATGCGTTCAATGCGGATCTGGTCCAGGAGGAGATCACCGTGAACTCAAAGGGCGCTGTATACCTTGCCGACCGGCAGAAAGGGGCAGCAACCGTAATTGACGTCGGCGGAATGGACAACAAAGCAATATCAGTGAACGACGGAATTCCCGGAATATTCACGATGGGTGGAATCTGCGCAGGCGCATCAGGGCGATTCCTTGAGATGACCGCAAAACGTCTGGGTGTCGATATCACCGAACTCGGCAAGCTTGCACTCGCAGGCGACGCGTCCGCAATCTCGATGAACAGCTACTGTATCGTCTTTGGCATACAGAGTCTTGTGAACTCGCTCTCAAAAGGGGCGCGCCACGAGGATGTTGCGGCAGCAGCATGCTACAGCGTTGCGGAGCAGGTCTTTGAGCAGCAACTCCAGGAGGTCGAGGTGAGAGAGCCTGTGATCATGGTCGGGGGTACATCGCTCATAGAGGGGCTACCGCATGCGATGCACGAACTGCTACAGGCAGAGGTGATCGTGCCACCACACGCACAGTTGATCGGCGCGGTGGGCTCTGCATTGCTCGCCTCGGGTTTCATCGAGGAGTGATTGCGATGGCAGGTGGTGACAGTTCATGAAACCGCTCGAGGTATTCAAAGTCGAGTCCCCGGACGAGGCAGGCGCGGAGGCGTATGACTCAGTTATTCGTGATGTCCTTTCTGATCTGGAACTCACAACAGTTCTCGGACGTCTGTGGGTCGAAATCGACCCGGTTGAACCGGTTTTTATCTTCTGCACATTAATCAGGACCGGTCTTCCGCCAATTCGGGTCCGTGATGTTGCAGACGTCACACTCGGAACGGCGAGCAGTAAACAGGTGATTCTGGAGCTGACAAACGAAGAATACGTGCCCCAGTTGCTTGGCAGACTCAGAATGGAGTACGGGCACGAGAATATCGAGCAGCCCGACAAAAAGACGATGACAATTACAACCGAGGAGATGAAAGAGGCATCCGAATCGATTGCGGATACGGTCATTGCCGATCCGCGCAAGGAGATTGAGGTGCGGCTCGCAGATGCCCTTCTTAGAATCACGCCGGAGGGCTTCCGTGTGAGGCACCACGTCTCCACCGGATCAGAGATGCTCTTTGTGGCGTCAGAGGATCCCATACAACCGGAATGGATCAAGAGGGCGGAAGAGATGATGGCTGAGCTAAAAGAGGGCATTGAAATGGAGGTTTCCGGACATGCTTGAACCGATCATGTACGAGGGCGGCGTCTTCAAACACAATCTCGTAATCGAGTTGATCGAGGACCTTGGCGGATACGTCCTTCAGACAAACTACATGCAGACCGAGGTCATGATCCAGATGCTCTGCCCGCACGAGGATGTATCCATGCTCGAGGATCTGGCAAAGGAGCTCCGCGCCAAGATCACAAGAGCGCCGCTCACCGGAACAGACATAATCGTGATCGCACCGACGCTGGCATACCACCATCTTCCACACCATTCCTGCGATGTGGCAGAGTATATGCGCAGACAGGGCGCAAACACAACGCTGATCGGGCTTGCGAGGGGTGTCGGTCGGAGGATTGCACAGATCTCATCAAAGGAACGTGCACTGGCAGACGAGCATGATCTCGCTCTCTTCACACTCGGAAACTTCGAGAACTGCCTGATGAAAGAGAAATACGTGCTGTACAAGGATATTGAGGTTCCGTGTGTCATCACTGGCACACCTGAACTCAGCACGACTCCTGCGTATGCGAAGGCGTATGTCGGGCATCTCGGCAGGATTGCACACCGATTGAGAAACGAAGGTGAGATTGGCGCGCTCGATAAGTTGGCAGAGGTGGTGGGCACAATCCTCGATGAACAGAGACTCGAGATCTCAAAGGACCCGCTGACCACACATCCGGCACGCCTTATGAAGGAGATCAAGGAGCATATCCCGGAGATCAACAAATCTCTCTCTCCAGCGCCAATCACGCTGCAACTCATGGGTGCTCGCGTAAAACTTCCGTATTCGCAATACAAAGAGGCAATAGAGAATATAGAGTTTGAAGAGGGTCCAAAGCTTGGCGAGATTGCCAGGGTGTTACCGTCCGGCGTGAGAGATTACATGCTGATCAGAATACTACCAAAATCAGTGACCGGTTTTGTAATTTAGGAGGGGTGCGGATGGACATCGAGAAGATACAGCGGATCATGAAGAGGGATCCTGAGGATGTTGTGGGTGAACTGCTCGATGCTGTTGAGAAGTACTACGGCGAGGTTCCGTACATCCTGCAGTTCATGAAGGAGACGCCTGAGCTCCTGGTCCCGAAGATACTCTACGACAGCGCAATCATCCGGGAATTCAAACGTCTCGACCCCCAGACGATTGAACTGATCTCAATTGGAGTATCCGCTGCGATCAGGTGCGATCACTGCCTACGAATGCACATCCGCATCGCAGAGAAGCTGGGATTGTCAAAAGAGGAGATCTTCGATGCAATCTTGATTGCGGGAACGCTCTCGAACGCAACAGTACTTGCTTATGCAACACGGGTTCTGGATTCAGAGGACGGAGTCAAGCGCGGGTCTGGATGTGATGTCTGCGATGTTGGGTGCGATGGAGGTGATAGTGGTGATTGCGAGGGCGAGAGATAACCGGGAATTGAGATTCACCATCCGTTTTTCGCTGCACGCTTCCCAAAACACCCGCTTCTGGTGGCAACTATAATGCTCCGCAGGCATGGTTTGGAACTATAGATGACCGCCACAGAGACTACCGAGAAGGGATTTGGATGTGTGGAAAAGGCGTCTCTGTGACCTCTGTGGCAGAAAGTTACAAATAACGTACGTGTTTAGCTAACCACAGGATTACACAGATTTCCACGAGATAGACCACCATCTTCTTGTGCTAATCTCGTGGTTTTTGCACCTCAGCTAAACGCATCCCAAATAACAGATACGGTTTAGCATAAAATGGTCTCGCAACGAATTGCATATATCTTATATACCATAACACACCAAGAAATCGTTGCACAATTTCCAAGTGCAGTAACCCGCGCCAAGGTGGCAGAGAGGCAACGCGATCGCCTGCAGAGCGATTCTATTCCGGTTCGAATCCGGACCTTGGCTTCATCACTTAACCACAATGTTTGATAGCTCGGTCTTTAAGAAACTGGAAAAGAACGATTTCCGTGTACTCACAGGCATAGAGATTGGTATGCGGAACTACCAGTGGGTTTTATCGGATACACTGTCCTCTTTTTCGCGACTGCCCACAAGTGAGGTTACGTATCGCATCAACAGGCTCCTCAAATTCGGACTCATCAAGAGGACCACTATGCCGTACACGGGTTACCGGATACATTTCGGTGGCTACGACGTACTTGCGCTGGGCAGGCTGACACGGCGGGGGCTCTCAGCGATTGGAGAGAATATCGGCGTTGGGAAGGAGTCGGTTGTGTATGAGGGAATCTACGATTCCGAACCTGTGATTTTGAAGTTCCACCGCGCCGGATACACGAGCTTCAAGCAGGTGGCACGCCAGCGCGATATTGGGCAGGAGCATCACTGGGTATTCGTAGCCAAGCGCGCAGCCGAGCGTGAGCGTGATGCGCTTGCCATGCTGCAGAACACGGTCCGTGTGCCAGGAATCATTGATTACAATCGGCACGTGGTCGTGATGACCGTTGCTAACGGAAGCGAACTCTCAAAGACAACTGTGGACGATCCGGACTGGTTTCTGGACGGTATAATCGAGCAGATCAGGAAAATATACGCCGTAGGATTTATCCACGCGGATCTGAGCGAGTACAACGTCTTCGCAAGCCCGGAAGGTGTTGAGATCATCGATTGGCCAGGGTATGTGACGACGATGCATCCTGACGCGGAATTTCTGCTCACAAGAGACGTTAGGAACGTGCTTACGTTCTTTAATCGAAAATATGGGGTGGTGCGGGAGTTTGATGAAGTAGTGGACTATGTGAAATGCGGTAATGGGCAATTGGACCATGAACACACAGCGACTGATGCGCCCATAACATGATCAACAGGGGGATTTGTGTTCTTTGCGGTCACCGCCACTGTCCGGAGATCACGTGAGGTCCATAAATGATCAGTTGGATGTACCACAACACGAGAGACGTGAAGACCACGATTGACAACACTCTTCGCGTCCCTCTCGTTAAATTGGAAAACAAGTACGCGTTTAGCTAACCACAAGATTACACAGATTTCCACAAGAGTTCTGTGTTAATCTCGTGGTTTTATATGCGGATAACACAATATTGAGTAAGTACTTTTGCCGCACGAAATATCGAAAATCCGGAATCGGTTCCGAATGTAAGCACCTCTTTTAAATTAACACTGCTCAATCAGACTGTTCGCCCCCCATCAAGGTCTGCCCTGCTTTATGGCGTAGCCCACTCCTCTCCAGTTCCAGCATCCGCCGCTTGTTACGAATGAAACCGGAAAAAATGGCGTAAATGACACGAATATGGTGACTGTTGCCATATAGATTCACGAAAATCGTTTATTCATACAATACGTGATGAAATCATTGCGTACGGAAAATAAAGTCTCTCTGATATATGGAGTGAAAAGTGTTCCGGAACTTCGTTGGATCGATTATTTGTTTAATCCATCCACACCAGTTTTGGCGTGTCTTTATCCGGATTTAGTGTTATTATGACAGTCTTTATGCCTTCGGCGCTGATATCGCAATCGTCGATTTCCCGAAATCAATTCAGGAAAACACATTTCTGTACCGTTCTGATAGGGGTGGGGTGCACAATCACCCCTTCTTAATCGGTAGAGTCCTTTCAGGACAGTTCGAGCATTCTCTCAATCGGCATTCTCGCGGCATCAGCGATCTCTTGCGGCACAACTACCCTGAACTTCTCCATTGCCAGCGCCTCCTCCAGCTTTGAGAGTGTCGGAACCTTCATGCGCGGGCAGACCAGATCATCGGATATCGGATAAAACGTCTTCTCCGGAGACTCCTTCTGAAGCATGCAAGACACCCCGGAATCGGTAGCCACCAGAAACTCCCCGGCGTCAGCTTTCTTGCAAAATCTCAGGATCCCGTCTGTTGAACCGACGTAATCCGTGTGATCCTGAACTTCCGGTCGGCATTCCGGATGAGCAACGACTTTTGCTCCGGGATGTGCCGCTTTTGCCGCAATCAGGGCTTCAAGCGATATCTTGTGGTGCACGGGGCACGCCCCGTTCTTAGGAACGGGTATAAGCTCCCTTCCAGTCCGTTTGCTGATGTAGTAGGATACACCATAATCGGGACCGAACAGGATGGGTGAACCGCGGTCCATCGTCTCTGTGACCGTCAGCGCATTTGTAGCGGTGCAGACGCAGTCGGCAAGCGCTATGACACTTGCGTGCGCGTTCAGATAGAGTAGAACCTCGGAGTCCTGGTTCACCCTCTTTGCGTCGCGCAACTTCCGCGGCGACAGTTGTTGTGTCAGCGGGCATACGGCATTTTGGATCGGAGAGATGACTTTTCGGTCCGGGTTCATGACTGCTACCATCTCTGCCATGAAATCGACACCGCAGACGAGGATTGTGTCGGCGCTCGTCTCGTTTGCCGCCTCTGTGAGCCCCAAAGATCCGGAAACGACGTCCGCCACAGCTCGGATCTCCGGTCTTTCGTAGTTATGAGCGAGGATGATTGCGTTCTTCTCCCGCTTCAGTCGTTCTATTCGTTCCACACACCCCGTGTCTGTATTGTTCTGCATTGTTGCCACATCCCTGAAGTTATCATCATTATTATCATAATGATAATGAGTTATTATGGCGCCCATAGTACATAAAGGTAACCCTCGTGAAAGTGGTGGGGCAAAATTCGACCGATACCCCTGCCTGCGCCAGTCAGGCACCACGGCTTCCGATATCTCAAGATACTCCACCCTTCCAATACCATGTTCAAGTT
>DAWR01000101.1:0-6243 GCA_002506015.1 Candidatus Methanogasteraceae archaeon UBA261
GGAAACTACCTTGGATTTTAGAAATATCAGCGGATGCAATGGGCATCAATAGAGACAGAAGCAGGATTGCCAGAACTATACGCCGTCCCTTCATGCTCATGGCACCCCGGCACCCACCTCCCACGTCTTAACCACGCTTCCAGTCTCCATATCAACGAGTGCTGAGACCGATGCATCCGCCCATGTCACACTCAGGCACGTCTTCTCCGAATAGAACTCTGCTGCGGTCTCAGGAAGGATCCTTCTTACGGTCGGAGCGCCAGCGCTCGCATCACCCGGCAGCGCATCCGCAATCTCCCGGTTCTGCATCGCAATTCCGATTGCGTCCTGCCGTGTCGCATCAGGGATCGCCTCAAGAAGATAGCCGGTCCTGATAAGCTTCTGATCCGGGTATGCGAAATCATAGAGGTCAGGATATGGGCACTTAGGCGACGTGGCAGATACACGGAGATGTGTTATGCCATCCTTCTCCGATTTTGCGATTGTCACGTCGCCATACACCACGCCATGATATGGGGCAATCTGGCGTGAGAGCGCGGCTTCGATTGTTTTGTGATCACCTGGCTGCGTGCCAGTCCATGTGATGTTGTATGACTGGCTGCTCTGCCCGGTATCTGTGATGCAGCCTGCGCCGATTAAGAGCGCTGTTGAGACCGCGAGTATGAGTATGATCGATGTCAGTGTCAGTGCTGGTGTTTGTGTCGATGTTCTCTTCATGTCATCACCGGAAATTGAAATGAGATGAAAAGGGTGGGGGGCACGTGAGGCCGCGCCCCCCGCCCTTCCGCTCTCCACTCGTTGTTCAACCCGCCTCCCCAATCCCTATGGTGTACTCGAACTCTTCGACGTAGTGCGAGAGTATCCCGAGTTTCCAGTTTCCGCTTGTGCCGTTCGCTACGTACTCTTCGGTGTAACTGGTATAGCCCTCCTGATACACTTCGTCGATTGCCATCTCACCTGGTGGGGCGTACTTGCTTATGCCGCTGAGACTGACCGTGCCACTATATGTGATCATGGTTGGCGCAAGCGCCGCAGTTCCTTCTGGTCCCTCAAGGGTCAGGTCGAAGTACGGCTCGCAATCACCTTCGTCTCCGCCATCGATTCTGCATGCTCCAAACCACTTGTGCTGGCTCGACTCAACCAGGATTGTTATGGGTGAATCAGTCTCTGTCACAAACGATTTTATGAACGGCTCTGTCGGCTGCGTCCAGACCTCAAAGTGCATGCCTACCTCTCCACCTCCGTCACCCCATCTGCCCATACTCGGATCGTCGATTCCCAGGTTGATCTCGCCATAGTACCTGCCCTTGGCACCATCAGGCACCTCAAGATGAATGGTCACTGTGGCAGTCCCGTTCGCCGGCACAGATGATGGCGCGTCAATGGTGATCGCGTCGTCTCCGAATGCCGGCACCATGTCGTACCATCCGTACCGCCTCACGTCCACGATCTCCGGATCGATATCGATATCGTAATCACCCGTGTTCTTCAGAGTGATTGCGTAATCGTACCACTTGCCAGATTCAACGCGGTCATTGATGTAGTCGGAAAGAATCTGCACAACAGGCGGCTTCCAGACCTCAATATCGAGGTTCAAGGTGTTGACGTATGATGGATCCGGTTGCGGTTCCGGAAATGGATATGGCTTCGTATCGTCCGTGAATGCGATCATCGCACCGTAATACCCGAGATCGGCGTCATCAGGGATCGCAACCGCGATTGTGAACTCTTCCTCGCCGTCGTCGGGTTCGAGTTCTGCGGACGCAGGCGTTATCGTGATCCAGTCCGTATCGAAGATGTACTCACTGTACGGATCTTCGATTATCATTGGATCCACTAATACGGTCTCGTTGTTCGGGTTTGTCACCGTTACGGTGATTTCATCACTCTCGCCGGGCATTAACTCCATATTGTACCAGCCAGGGTCGATCCGGAGCATCGTGAGATTTATCTCCGGCATATCCGGCAGATCTTCTATTACACCTACCTCCCGCGTCGATACCGGCATTGATATTACGCTATCAACTCCGATAAATACCTCTTCTGCCGCCGCTGTTGCAACTCCTGGGACTGCCGATGCAGAGACCAGCGTGAGCAGAAGCGCAAACATGAACCCGCGTCCCCGAACAGCGATAGTTTTCGTGAATATTCCTTCCATGATTGTTCATCACCTCAGTCATTCGTGGCGTACTCACGTCTCCAACTCTCCGATCTCTATAGTGTACTCAAACGCCTCGACGTAGTGCGGGAGTATGCCAAGTTCCCAGTTCCCAATTTCTCCGTTTGCTGTGTAGCGCTCAATGTAACTGGTGCTGCCTTCGTCATACATCCCGCTGCTGGCAATCTCCCATGGCGGGGTGCAGTCGCTGCCACCGAGATTAACCGAGCCGTGGTGTTCAACCGCGGTTCTGGTCAGTGTGACCTCATCTCCTTCAGGTCCCCTGAGCACAACGTCAAATGACTGCTCCTCGTCGTCACCGCTTCCGCTGCTTCCGCCCCCGCACATATCGTAGCGGTACCGGTTCGACTCAATCTCAATTGTTATTGGTGCGGCGGTCTCTGTTGCGAACTCCTTAGTGTATGGCTCTGTCGGCTGTGTCCAGACCTCAAAGTTCAGTTGTACCATTTCAGAGTCATCGTACCAGCCTTCACTCGACGAGTCGTCGATTCCCAGATCGAGTCCGGAGTGGTACTCGCCCTTCGCGCCAATGGGTACCTCTATATGAATGTTCACTGTGGCAGTTCCGTTCGCCGGAACAACCTGTGGCGCAGTTATGGTGATTGCGTCATTCTCGAATGCCTGCCCCATCGTCTCGTAGTGGTACCACTGTTCAGTTTTGAGCTCGGGACCAATCTCGATATCCTCGCCGCCCGTGTTCTTCAGATTGATTGTGTAGTCATACCCCTTACCCGATTCGACCCGGTCATGGATGTATCTTGGCTGAATCTGCATCACAGGCGGCTTCCACACGCTGACGTGGAGGTCGAGCGCATTGATGTACATCGGATACGGCTCATATGGGGTCGGCATCACATCGTCCGTGAATGCGATCTGCGTAATGTAGTGCCCGCGTTCGGCGTCATCAGGGATCACAACTGAGATCGTGAACTCTTCCTCGCCGCCGTCTGCTTCAAGTTCTGCGGACGCAGGCGTTATCGTGATCCATGTCTCGTCAAGGACGTAGTCACTGTAAGGCTGATCCTTAATCATTGGATCCACCGATACAGTCTCGTTGTTCGGGTTTTTCACCGTTACGGTGATTTTGTCGCTCTCGCCGGGCATCAAATCCATTCCAGTGTGTCGTGGGCTGATCTGAAGCTTTGTTATGTTCATGTCAGGTACGTCTGGCACGTCTCCAGGTGGTGGCGGTGTCTCCATCGGTACCGGAACCACTGCTGCTGCGGGCGGGGCTGCTGCCGTAATGCATGCCACGCTGACAAGCATCAGCAGAAGCGCCAGCGATATGCTCACTGTTCTGTATATTTTGGTTTTCACGGTGTCGTCCTCCTTTTATTGTTGTTATTTGTCGATGTATCGGCAAATGCACTTCATCATGTGCGAGTCTTCGTACTTAAACATTTCGGTTTATCGAAAGGAGCCATGATGGAATGGGGTATCTTGTGCTTCCATGCCCCGACTCGTGTTGATTCGCGATGGCTCGTCCATTATCCCACGCGTTTTACCAGAGGATACACTCACAACAGACAACAATCGATCAGAAACGCTATGTGCTCACCGAACAAGAAAGTAGCAAAGTCGATTCCGATGGCTTCTGTGGTCCCCAATCTTTGCGCCCTCGCGTCATTGTGTTTTTACTCCCCAATATTTACAAAAAAGCTCAGTTTGTGGCGGTGCGAAGTATAACGCAAAGTCGCAAGGTTGCAGAGATGCAATGTTGAGAGATACGCCCGCGTTTTTTCGCAGACGCGAGGGGGGCTACCGTCAGCGAACACAGAACACATCAGGACCTGAAAAAAATCCTCTATCTAAACAATCCGCGCATCCACATCCCCGATCAGATCGAACGTCATGTAATCCACGATCTTGAGCAGCTTATTTCTGGCATCAGAGCCGTCAAACGACTCCATGATCCGCTTTGAGCAATCGACATGGTGCCGCACTTCTCGTATCGAGATATCCAGTGCATCGCTGTTGGGGATTATGTGTGGAAGCGTTACTGCGGTGTTCTCGGACTTCTTGTCATGCTGAAGCTCCTTGTACTCGAGGATATCATCAACGATCTGGTATGCCATGCCGAGGTGCATTCCGAATTCGGCGCACTGGTACACAGACTCTGCGGACGCTCCACTGATCCTGCTTCCCATGCATGCCGATGCGGCAAATAGCGATGCCGTCTTCTTGCTGATGCATTTGAAATAATCACCCTCGGAAAACTCGGCATCGTTACTGGCGACATCAATGGCCTCGCCCTCGGACATGGACATGCCTGCACGTCCGAAGTCCTGAATAACTACCTGATCGTACTTGGAGATCAGTTCAATCGATTTCGAGATCAGAAAATCTCCGCAGAGGATCGCAGCAGCCAGTCCGAATTGCTTGTACACGCTCGGAACGCCCCTGCGCACGAGCCCAGCATCCAGTATGTCATCGTGTATCAGCGAGGCTGAGTGTATCAGCTCGATTGCAAGTGCTGCATCGGTGCACTCGTCCGCGTCGCCGCCAAAGAGTTCGGATGCGAGAATGAGAGTGATCGGGCGGATTCGTTTGCCCCCCGAGTCAAATACGTGGCGAACGACACGCTTCAGACCCGACTCCTCGCGATCATTCATCAGACTGGTAATTGCACCATTAATCAATCTGTACTCGTGCCAGTCGGTGATCATCGGTATGCCTCTGTGCTATTGAATGGATTTAAGCGTTGTGTTGAGCGTCGTGTTTTCGGTCTCATACTTCGACGGGCACTCGGATAAAAGCCGATGCGCTTCGATGGTACGATCAGGCAGCATTGTTCCGGTAACGGTCACAGGCATCTCGTTCTGCAGATTCACAGGCTGGTGCTCACTGTAACTAACATTTACATCGTTGTATCCATCAGTCATCGTAAATGTTACAGTTGAGCCGTTATCGGTCAGGCAGAGCGTCCCGGTCTTCACCTCGCCATCCACGCATACCGTCTTCCCGATGTGCGCATCCGTAAGATCACCGACCGCGAGCGTACCCTGAAGATCGACACCCCACAGCCCGACCACCAGGACAACGACGATGGTTGCGGATGCAAAGAGTGTCTTTCGCATCTTATCCATGGGTGCCCTGACTCCCTCCTGTTTCCGGTCTTTCTGATCTTTTTGGTAATCGTGATTTTTTGAAGAGCAGGTATGTGGTGTAGAGCCCGAGCCCGAGCCACACGAGTCCGAATGCATATAGCAGATAATTCATAGGTCTCTATGATGGGGGGATCATCTTAAATATTTGCCGCATCAGGTTTGCAGGACTTATGTACGTGCAAAATGGCGTACGTGCAAAATGGCGTCCGCAAGTCCGGCATGGGATTGCGGTATGCCAGACACACACGGCAGGGAACACAACACAGACAGGAATTACAGGGCAAGGATCATCTCAACAATCTTTCTGGTGCTGCAGAGTCTACCTGAGTTCAACTTCCCGATGCGAACTACCTCTGAGTCAAAGCCACGATCCGCAAGTTTTCGTCTCAAATCCGCATCATCAAAGTACTGATCAAAGCCGAGCGCTATTATATCCGGTTTGATCTCGTAGAGCGGCTCAAAGATATCGGTTTCGCTCCCGAGAACCGCATGATCCACCACTTTGAGCGCCTGTATCATCTCAAGGCGGTGTTCGTCAGGAAGAACCGGCTTTGGTTTATGCTTGATCATGCTCGACCGTGCAACGATTACGTAGAGTTCATCACCGAGCGCAGAAGCCTGCGAAAGATAAAAGAGATGCCCTGGATGGACGATATCGAATGTTCCTGTTGCGAGCACCCGCGTCATCGCTCCCACCCCTCTCCGTCCAAAAATTCCTGGACGCTGTCCAAAATCACGCCCGCAACAATTGTTTTGGTACCGATGACGTGCCGGGGTTGACCCGGGTCATGCGCCGTCACGATCCAGACCTCGCCACAATCGCCACCCATGTTGTCCTGCGTATTCGCAACAATCACCGCAAGCCCGTAACGAGTCATATTCTCTCTCGCGCGTTCGATTAAGAGATCGCCGCTCAGTGTCTCCAGTTTGAAGCCCACGATCGCAAGATCGGGGTGC
>DAWR01000101.1:6346-7559 GCA_002506015.1 Candidatus Methanogasteraceae archaeon UBA261
CGCATCGAGCACTGCATCCGTCATCTCGCGTGCACTCTCCACGTAGATCTCCCGGATTCCGGAGAAGCCGATGTGTCCGCGATGCAGGAGCGTGACATCTGCGCCGCGCCTGAACGCCTCGAATGCGAGTTCGATTCCCATCCGCCCCGACGCCCTGCTCGTCAGTATGCGCACGGGATCAATCGGCTCTGCGGTCGCACCACCGGTGATGAGAACCTTTCTGCCAGCGAGTGCGGAGCCGCCAAGCGCCCGCTCGACCCATCTCGCGATATCTCCGTTTTCCGCAATCTTCGCTTTCCCTTCCGCAATTACCGGCTCAATTACCATGACCCCGCAGCGCCTCAGAAGATCGATGTTAGCACGAACGATTGGATTGTACATGTCCGCATGCATGGCAGGCGCAATCGCCACCGGAACGCCTGAGCCGATTGCAGTCACCGCACATATCGAGACCAGGCTGTCAGGGATGCCGTGTGCGATCTTTCCGATGGTTGCTGCCGTGCACGGCGCAATCAGCAGCAGATCGGCTGCGTCGCCACCAATATCACTATTGCTATCATCGCTATCATCATCACTATAACAATCGACGCCGCCGCCTGCACAGTATTCGACCCACGGGGTCCTACCTGTCCAGCCAGTGATCACACGCCGCCCGGTCGCAGACTCGATTGCATCAGGGTGGATGATGCGCTGCGCAGGTTCGGTCATCACCGCCTGCACCACCGCGCCGCGGCGGATCAGTTCGTGCGCCAGTTCGATTGTTCGCACAGCCGCGATGCTTCCGGTGATGCCGAGCACAATCGTCCGGTCTGCGAGCGTCTCAGTCTTCATTGTGAATCTCCTGAATCAGTCATTGTCAATCAGTGACTACACCATTCTTCTGTGATTTATCATTAATGCATGGCGGTGCTGCCGTAGTTGCAGAAGAACCCGAAAGAGAAGGGTGTGGCAAGATCAAGAGCTTATGCTAACCAACCGCATAAAATCAAAATCAAAATATCCAGCCATGCTTCTCAACCTTCTCCGGATATGCCTTCTACTCACTCTCTGATCGATACAAGATAGAATCGCTCGAATGTCCACCTCAACTTAGACACTTTTGAATATATCCAAGTATGGCGCTGTTCAAAAATCTAGTGATAGCTAAACATTGCACCTCATTCTCACACCATATTCATACGTCGCAGGTGATGCAACCATTCATGATGGATTT
>DAWR01000166.1:0-8295 GCA_002506015.1 Candidatus Methanogasteraceae archaeon UBA261
ACCAGAAAAAATTAAAAAGTCTCTATATTCTGGACCGGACCACTTGCTGCAACCTTGTATCCCCTCAGGGATTGCATCTTCACCACTATACGCACGTATCTCTGTCCAATTAGAACTACCGTTCTCGTCTTTCGCAGCATAATCCGCCTCAGATAAATGTTTTTGTACATCCGGACCAACAATTCATCATGCACCTAACATCCTCTGAAGAACTTGCCCTTACCGGTGAGCACGGCTATGCCATGCAGAAGGCAATGGAGATACTTGTTGCGCTTGGCGATATCTACGATGCGGATCAGTTGATACCAATAAGAAGCACCCAGATCGCTGGAGTGTCCTACAAGAACATTGGTGACCCCGGACTCGAATGGATCTCCGATCTCAACGGGACTGTCAAGGTGCAATCGATACTGAACCCTGCAGGCATGGATCGCGTGCGCTGGCGAGAACTCGGGATATCTGAGGAGTTTGCTGCAAAACAGGAGGCAGTAATCCAGGCTTACGAGAGACTGGGCATCAGCACGTGGTGTACATGCACGCCTTACGATATAACGAGCGATCTCGCCAGTTTCGGCGACCATCTTGCATGGAGCGAGTCGTCCGCGGTGGCTTATGCGAATTCGGTCATAGGAGCACGGACAAACCGGGAAGGGGGTCCCTCCGCACTTGCTGCGGCGATTGTCGGGAAGACGCCGAACTATGGCTACCATCTCGACGAGAACCGCATCCCCACGATCGCAATCCGTGTCGAGGGCAGGCTCAGCGGAGCTGATTACGGTGCGCTTGGCTACATCGCGGGTGCGATCGCAAAGTCCGGAATTCCGATCTTCTCGCTTGAATCAACCCCCTCAAACGACGATCGGAAGGCTCTCGGAGCGGCGATGGCGGCATCAGGTGCTGTTGCGCTGCATTATGTCGAAGGCATGCCGCCTGCGCCGCCCGTGTCACCAACATCACCAACATCGCAACCGGACGCAAGCAACATCAGTGAGCACATCACAATCAAACATCGCGAGATTGAGGAGGTGTATCTGAAGAATCAGTGCGAACCTGACTTGATCACAATTGGCTGCCCGCACTGCTCCCCCCGTGAACTTGCGAAACTGCGGGATCTGCTCCGGGATAAGACCGTGACAACCGAGATGTGGGTCTTCACATCCGGGGCGATTCGCGACCGGCACCCTGATCTCGTTGCGGGAATCGAGTCGAGCGGTGCAAAGGTTGTCTGCGACACGTGCATGGTTGTAACACCCGTCTGCGAACGGTACCGCTGCATGATGGTCGCATCCGGAAAAGCGCTTGCGTATGTGCCGCAGATGTGCGGGGCAGATGCTGTGCTTGGAAGTCTTGAGGATTGCGTGGACGCGGCAGTGGGGAAGTGAGCAGTTACACGGGATTGGAATAAGTCACATCAGCAGGGGGCAAGTCACACGCGCTCCTCGCCGAACTCCTTTGTTCTGATCCGAACGTCCGACAAGATCGGAGTCGCATTCCCTGCAAGCGAGATCAACTCATCCCGCGTGAACGGTCGCGGTGAGATCTCCTTCCACGCGTGCTCTGGCATGCCCTGCTGGATCACGTACCGCACGTCCCATGCCAGATCGCGAATTGACGTCGCAATCGATCGTATCTCCTGCGGCGAGCCTATGAAATCCGGAAACACCGTTGTTCGGACCTCAAAATCGATTTCCTTTTCTCTGCACAGTTCAGCCAGTCGCAACGAGTCCGAAACATGGCTGGCAGCATCTATTCCGCAGATTCTGAGGTACTGGGATCCGTCAGGCTCCAGCGGCGCTTTCACATCCATGCATATCAGGTCAACGAGTTGCTCGTCGATCATTTGCCTGATCCGGTCAGTGTAATACCCATTCGTCTCCACACCGACGAGGAGACCACGCTTATGCACGAATCTGGCAAGGTTTTGGAGTGCATCGAACTGTCGAAATGCTTCACCTCCGGTAAAAACGACAGCACTGACAAGTAAAGAGGTTTTTTCAATCTCTGACTTAATCTCTTCGACATCTGCCGGTTCGGCGGTCAGTTCCCCCATCGCAAGCAGCGCATAGTTCTGGCAGTACTGACACCGGAACGGGCAGCCCATCAGGAATACAACGGTTGCAGCTCGCCCGTACCAGTCCACGGTCGAGATCGGAATTATGTTCTTTGCCATTGTTGAATGTACGATTCAATACCTATTACCGATTCCCCTCCTCACAGACTGCAAAACATTACAGACTTTGCATCCAGATTCGATGGGGTATAGTGGGAGTTCCTCCCAACTGCCAGCGTTCAACATCTTTAAAGATTTCAATTTAATCATATTTCCTACCTCTTCCAATTAATATCAAATTCAGATTTTAATGTTTCAACTACATCCATTCCTTCCAGAATTTCGATTTTGGGATATTGAGGTTTGAGATAATTTAAAAATGGAATTAATTCTTCTTGTTCTTCACCATCTTTGGATAAGAACATTATTGAGCTAAATAACTCTAAATTGCGCGAACGGTATTGGTTCAATCGTTTTACCAAATTTAAAAATCTATCAAACAACCCCTCAATCGTAATTCTGTAAAAGATCTTCTTTCATTTTATCTAAAAATATTTTACCATCGTCGGATACGGCATAATCATACGTGGTGTACGAATTATTTTTGGCTCTTCGCTATTTCATGTGGGTGAAATGGGGTTAAGATATCCCACCAAAAATATATCTTAGTGATAAAATCCTGGACATTTCGATAACAGTAGGAGCTTTGCATTCAATACGCCCCCCATGTAATCTGCTTCAGTTGATGTTGGGGACATTATAGTGCCCATACAAAACAGTGGAGAGCCTATAATTTCTGGCTTAGATGATACACACCCAGTGAATGAGAAAAGCGAGTGTGGTTCGCACCCGGATATGTCACAAATGAGACGCCAAGTTGCCGAATTTGTTTCAATCTCTGGAATTCTGGAGTGTCTATCAATTTTAAAGCTAATTTATCCTTTTCTAATGAAATAAATCCATATAATGGATCCCTGATTACTTGTTCCTCCACAAAATAAATGACGACATTAAAATTATTAAATCTTCTACGAATACTCATCAGAGAAATGTGCACAGCACCCACACATCGGCAATAGCAGATATGATCACAGCCTCCTTCTGAACTCATGGTCACGCATCAGGCACGACTTCGCATTGTATGCAGAGTCTTTTCTGATCCGTTTCCAGATCGTTCTGATGCTCTCCTCTCGAATATTCCCGTAAGAGATCGGGATGCATGCGCATGGCAGCACATCGCCCTGCGGCGTTATGTGAATCCATCTCCGCCCTGCAAAGCAGCCCGTCGTCTTCATCGCATGCGG
The DNA here is from genome assembly GCA_002506015.1 of Candidatus Methanogasteraceae archaeon UBA261. Taxonomy (GTDB): domain Archaea; phylum Halobacteriota; class Methanosarcinia; order Methanosarcinales; family Methanogasteraceae; genus Methanogaster_C. The sequence goes on from DAWR01000166.1 coordinate 3,355, forward strand.
TATCGAGAATACCCGCACTCGCCCGTCGTCTGCTGCCCATTTCACAAATGAATCAAGAGTTTCACGATCTAAATCACTCAGAACATCGCTTTCGTGATCGATCCACCGTCCTGTCGGCACAATCTCGTAGAACGATAGCTCATGCGCCCCGGTTTCCACCGCAAGTGCATAAAATTCCCTCAGATCGTTGACGTTCATCGGAGAGAGTACGACATAGATGTTGACAAGCATGCCCGCTGCAAGCGAGTTTTTGATTGCGGCGAGCGCATCATCGAATACCCCGCTTCTTCCCCTCATGCGGTCATGCTCCTCCTGATACGGACTGTCGAGGCTCACATTGACCGCAAACATCCCGGCACTCCTGAGCGATTCTGCCATCTCTCTGGTAAGCCCGGTTCCGGACGTGAAGACGGTCGCAATCGCTTTGTCGGGATCCACGTGGCTGACCACCTCAGCAAGCTCTGGGTAAACCATGGGCTCGCCGCCATCGAATATAATCATCGTGGTGCCCATCTCGATCACCTGGTCGATTATGTCCGTAACCTCATCCGGTGAGAGGGATTCCCGGTTATCGGTGTCAGGAAGCGCACAGTGGATGCATCGGTTCGGACACTCCTCGGTTACGGATATCGTCACCTGATCCGGGATGTTTTTGCCAAGTCTGGCATTGAACTGGCTTTTCACAAGCCGATCGAACGCTTTCCCAGGGATCGGCGGCATCCACGTCGAGAAGATCAGTTCTTTTCCATTTTCACCGATTGGAATTGAGTTTTCGAAGATATCGAGGAGGTCTGACGTGAACGGCTTTACAACCGGGGCGAGGATGCCTTTCATAGCCATTCTGCCGTTTGCGTCCAGCCAGACGCTGAACCATGGGCGTTTGTATAGTGGGTACATGACGATTCATTCTGCAAAAAATCCCGCTCACACCTTCCCGATTGAGAGTATGTACACCGGAACCTCATCATCAGGCAGAGCAAGCAGTTCGGAGACCTCCGCCTCGTAGAACGCACCGACTGCGCAGACTCCAAGATTGATCGCTTCTGCTTGCAGATACACGTTCTGCGCCGCATGTCCTGCCTCGATGTAGACGTACCGCACACCGCGGTCCCCGTACTTGACAGTGGTTCGCTCAAAGACGGCTGTGAAGACGATATCGATGGAAGCGTCCGTTATTTGGTTCTGATTCAGCGCACACGCCGAGAGATTCCTTCGCTGGTCGCAATCATTGATCTTTCGCAGCGCGTGTTCATCCACCTGATAATGGTAAACGCCAGCAGAGAGTAAATCAACGTCTCCTGCGACCAGATACACCTCGAGCGGATAGAGCGCCCCTGCTGACGGTGCTGTTCTGAATCCATCACGCGATGTTCTGCCCTGCGCTGCCCAGAGCAACTGAGAGACCTGCTTCAGCGTGATCGGCTCGTCTTTGTAACTTCTAACAGACCTGCGACGGGAAAGCGCCTCTTCAGTTGACATCCCGCCTGTTGCTTCCGGTTCAGGGAGCACGATTTTTGCACCTGTACTCTGTTTCATCTTCTGTTCCGTGCTCTGTTCCGCATTCTTTTTCATATTTGGTTCCATGCTCTGCCCCGCATCTCCGTAATCGGCGCAACCTGTGACCAGTACCGTGACTGTTGTCAGGATCAGTGTGATGCATGCGACTCTACTGATCCCGACTGTGGATGTACCGGACGCCAGACGACTCTGCAATAGCGATCGCATATCTTATGTGCGAGTATACGTGTATTCACCATAAGAATTGCGATGCAAGCCCACAATCTCCAAATCGCCAGACGAAACCTGAATCTATGCAGATTCTGCGGGATCTGCAGGGACGCAGTCTCGTGCCCGACCGAACCCGGAAGCGTTGACTGTACGGGCTGCGGGGCATGCTACCTCGCATGTCCGTACGAAGCAATCGAGATTGTGCCGCGTGAGCGAGCGCATGAGCGGAAGATGTTGATCAAAGTCATAATCGATGGTGAGATCTTCTTTGTGCCCGACCGAATAACGGTCTCTGATGCGTTAGCCTTCGTGGGTTATCAGGTCTCTGATCCGTGTGGAGTCGGGGGGTGCTTCGCATGTGCCGTCACAATCGACGGTGAGACAAAACCGGCATGCGTGACCGCAGTTGCAGAGGGCATGAGAATCGACACAGTGACGAAGCCGGAGCCTCTGCGGGTGGTCTCAGGCTTTGCCCCGCATGTCGTGGGCGGGGTCGGAACTCCATATAGACTGAAGAATTACACACGCCCGGTCGAGGTCGCCTGCTTCCTGCACGGCTGCAACTACCGGTGTCCACAGTGCCAGAACCACGTGATGGCGTTCACAGGCGGCGTTCCGATGACACCCGAAAACGTTGCCGGGATACTCATCGGGATTGCGGAGGCGTATCATGTGGGAAGGGTCGCTTTCTCTGGTGGAGAATCCACGTTGAACCGTGAATTTTTGATTAAGGCGATAAAACTACTGAAGACGAGGGATAGCGATCTCAGAATTCATGTGGATACCAACGGATCTCTGCTCACACCGGATTACATCGATGAACTCGTGGATACCGGAATGACTGACCTCGGAATCGATCTCAAGGCGCTCTCTCCGGATACCTTCACAAAAATCACCGCGGTTTCAGAAGATCGGGAGAGATACCTGAAAATTTCATGGGATGCTGTAAAATACATTCTCGACAATCCTGATATCTTCGTAGGCATTGGAATTCCGTACAACCGGGCGTTGATGCCACTGGAAGAGATCCGGGCGATGGGAGAAAAGATTGCGCAGATGAGCAGAGATGTTCAGGTCTGTCTGCTGGATTATCGCGCCGCGTTCAGAAGGCGCGATCTCGTCCCGCCCACGGTTGCGGAGATGGCTGAGGCGAAGGATGCTCTGAATTCTGTGGGGCTCAGAACCGTGATCGCCCAGACCGTGGAAGGGCATATCGGTCCGTGACCTCATTTCTCATGCGTCCGCCTCCGCTCTACTCGTGCGCTCTTGAATCAGACGCCGTTCACGCTGCAATTCGAGCCGCAGGTCTTCTTCGCTTGGCAGTTGCAGCCTGTAACGGCTCGCGAATATCTGCTGGTTTTCCTCTCCCAGCACATAACGGACGACTGCGTCGTTCTTCTCAGCACATAGAATCAGCCCCACCGTTGGATTATCATCCGCAGACATGACCTTCAGTCATAATAGTTCACATACATCTGCATCTGCCCGAGGTCCCCATGGGTCAGTTTATCGACCTTGAGATCGATTACAACATAACTTGAGCCGGGCGTGATAGAAGATCAGGTCCGGGTAGAAATGATCGCCATCCAGCGTCAATCGGATCTGCCTGCCGATGAAAGCAAAACCTGATCCCAACTCCAGCAGAAAGTCCTGCAGCCGGGAGATTAATGCACTTTCCAGTTCGCTTTCAACCAGTCGGGGTGACTCCGGCAGGTCCAGGAATTCCAGCACATACGGATCCTTGATAACATCCACCGGCTGCTTTGCGGCTTCTCCCTGATTCGCAAGTTCCATCATGCCTGCCTTGTCCCGGCTCTTCAGCAGGCGCTCGTAGTAGAATGAGTGAATCTGGCGCTCAAGTTGACGCATAGTCCAGCCATTGCGTGCTGCTTCGAGTTCATAGAAAGAGCAGGCGTGCTCGTTTTCGACCCTCATAAGTGCGCGATAGTGCGACCAGCTCAAATCAGGATGAAATCCTTGGAGAAACGTTTTGTCTGCCGTATGGACTTTTGCCGGAAAATCACCACCCGCGGGGCGAACTTTTTCCGGTACTGCCAATCCGCTACCCGCCGGGTAGCTTTTTGATTCGGGCAATTCACCACCCATTGAGTGGCAAATCGCCGGAGCACGATCATGGAACATGATATAGAATCGGCGGAAATAACCCAAGTTCGTGGTCGAAAAACCTTTCCCATACCGGTCAGTGAGCCTATCCGACAGATCTTCGATCAGCCGCTTCCCATATTCGGCGCGCTTCTCGCCCTGTTGCTCCTCTTCCACAATCTCCCGCCCCACAAGCCAGTAGGCGATCACCATCTCGCTGTTGACGCTGCGAACCACGTTGGCACGAGCTTGTTCGAGGATCGTTGCCACCCGGTCAAAGAGTGAAATGTCTGGTTTTGTCGGCTGCTGGTTATTATTCGGCATCCTCTACCTCTCCGATATCAGGTGCTTCTTCGGTATCTCGTGACTCGGCAAATTTTTTCGGTGCCTCGCCTGCCTGTGCCGCCGCAACCAAATCTTGGCTTGGGCACGCTGTCAGGTAGCTCGGAATTCTGGATTCAAGATATAACGTCGGGTTTTTGGGCATGAATGTCCTCGTGCGGATGGTTTGTGGTTCGGTGTTGTGAGGGGGATGTCAGAGGGCAACGTTTTGCGTGTATCTGAAGTCACCGAAGGTGATTTGGGTGTGGACGTAAGCCCGAACCTGATACGCGCTGTTAGCCGAAGTTGGCATGTTATTCGTGTTGTAAATAGAACCATTCGACCAGATCTACAATCAAGTCTGCGGGATCGTCTCCACGTTCTTTAATGAAGAGCATTTCCTTTAAATTCTCTTTGGTGACAAAAAGTATGACTCTCTTCTCAGGAGAACTGAACCCCGTGTTGCGCTTGGTGCGTGCAGCCTCGTTTGGGGTTTTGCTACAGACCATAATAGCGAGCCGTCCCATCGGTTCAGTCATGTAGTTGCGGGTTTGATTAACTTCCTATTTTCCGATCTCGGTTATGTCGTAGTTTTTGAACTCAAAAAGTACCATCCGCGCACCAAGTTCTTGAAGTAAGTGACCCCAAGTGTTGGAAGCATCAAAGTTTCGATTAGGAAAAACTGCATCTCGTCTATCAATGCCAGAAAAAGTCCTGGGTTGTATCTTTGGCTCGGCTATAGGCGGGACAAACAGATAGCATAGGATGTATCCCCTCCAAATTAGAGGG
>DAWR01000166.1:8410-33672 GCA_002506015.1 Candidatus Methanogasteraceae archaeon UBA261
AAAATGCTACTAAATCGATAACAGACGATCTTTAGAAATCAAAGCGGATCACAACACAAGATTTAGGTAAATTGAAGCCTGCATACATCTTACCCTCCTTTTTGGAGTGGATACGGATGAACACCTATTCCATACCGAATGTCAGAAGAGGAGANNTCACTAGAAAATTGGACAGCGCCGAAAATGTGCCACCTATTTTCGGAGCACAATCTCCGCAATCGCACTCTGCAGTGCGCTATGGTTGTCATATCGCAGTATGATCTCAGCCAGCCGATCCTCTGAAAACCCCCTGATCTGCTGCACGAGTTCGATCATATTCGGGATCGCACGAACCACGTTATCGACGATTGTGATGGTTGCGCTCTGTGCGGTCCGGGATAGTGGATTCAGGTCGATTGCAATCACTGACTTTCCCATGTCAACCAACGTCTGACACCGATCCCCGTCCTCGAGTGGAACCAGCACCACATCTGCGGCATGGATGCCGTCTCTGCACACCAACGATCGGGGGTGCGCGAGAGGGAGTGCTGCGTCAGGGTCGGGATGTTCGCCCAGGAGATTGGATGCGCCATGCGCACGCAGATGGTCTGCGATCGCACGCACCCGCTCATCGGTTCTGTAAAAGAGATTAATCTCGATTGCCGCATCCAGAATCCTGCCGAGTTCGATTGTTTCATTGGGAACGAGCGCAGCGACGTTGCCGTTGACTGAGAGAACAGGATTCTTTGCTGCGAGCAGCATAGCAGCCGCCGCCCTCGCCCCCTCCATCGCGGAGGTGGTTGTACGTTCGCCGATCAGATAGTCGAACGCCTCGCCGCGTCCGTGCGCAATCAAACCGACCTGCGAGGTGATACCTGACGCAACGCCTTCGACCAGACGTTCCCTGATTTTCAGGGACTGGTATCGTGGGTGGTTCTTTGGGACAAGCATCTTCGCGAGAGGTCTATTTGCGTGCTCGGGCATAAATCTTGAGTACTGCGAATATCCGCAAGATATTAGTGGAATCAGAGCGATTCAATTGAGCATGGTAGTAGATTATGCGAAGGTTAGTGTAGCCGAGATCATGACGCGGGACGTTGTGACCGTTACCGAGGACACCACAATCGATGACATCCTTGAATTGTTCGGAAGATATCACTACCACAGCTATCCGGTTGTAACAGATGCCGGTGAACTGGTGGGAATAATCAGTGAGGACATTGTTCTCGAGATTCTGCTCTTTAAACAGATCCCGGCATCCAGACAGACGCATCTATCGGTCGTGCGATCGCTTGGAGATGATGCAAGAGGGATCATGATGCCGTACCCGGTGACCGTCTCTCCCGACGCCAGCCTATCAGAGACCGCTGATCTGATGCTGAAACATCATGTCTACCGTGTCTCTGTGGTTGATTGCGAAAAACTCGTCGGCATTCTCTCAAAGAGGGATATAGTAAACGAAATTTGCAAAAGAAGAGACTGACACATGCACACACTCCTACTACTTCTTCTGATCCTATTTCTGGCAAAGGTATTCGGAGACGTCGTCGAGCGAGCCGGTTTTCCGAGCATTCTCGGTGAGATTGCGGCGGGTGTATCCCTTGGACTATTCCTCATCCGCCCTGATAACGATGCGCTGATATTTTTGAGCGAACTCGGTGCAATATTTCTGCTCTTCACCGCTGGATACAAAGAGATCAATCTGCAGGAATTGAAAGTGGCATCGAAAGTGGCAATTGTCCCGACGATATGTGATGTGGTCGTTGCCTATTCATTTGGTTTTCTCCTGGGTAGAGCGTTTGGTTTTGGGTTTATGGAATCTCTTTTCATAGGAGTCGCGTTCAGTCCAACAAGCATCGGCGTATCGGTGAGGTCGCTTATCGATCTCGATTACCTCTCAAAGAAGGTTGGTTCGACGATGCTCGCATCCGCAATCCTTGATGACCTGATCGGAATATTCATGCTCTCGGTTGTGGTCTCGGTAGCTGCGGATCATCAGATGCCATCCGGCATGCACCTGCTGGCAATCGCAGCGAGGATTCTCTGTTTCATAGCAGTCATGATAATCCTCGGACGGAAGGTCTTTCCTGCGCTTTTTGAGTACGTTCACAGGATGCACGTAAAAGAATCGATCTTTGCATTTGTCATCATGACCGCGCTCTTCTCCGCATACCTTGCCGAGGCATTCGGTCTGCATGCAGTGATCGGAGCGTTCATTGGCGGGGCAACACTCTCGAGTGTACCCATCGCAAAGATCCAGGAGGTTCAGAGCAAGGTCGACGGGATTTCTTATGGTGTATTCGTTCCGATCTTTTTTGCGTTCACCGGGCTCTCGATCAACCCGGGTTCGATTGCGGGGGCAGGAACACTTTCATTCCTTGTGGTTGTGATGGCGCTCTCCGGAAAGTTGATCGGTGGATTCATCGGATCAAAGATCATCGGTTTTGATTCGCACGATAGCCTGATCTTCGGTGTTGGTGTGATGCCAAGGGCAGGCGTTGAACTCGTAGTCATATCGATCGGGAGAAGCATGGGCGTAATCGGTGATCAGGTATTCTCTGCGATCGTTCTGATGGTTGCGGTCTCGGTTATCGTAACCCCGGTCTTCCTGAAGTTTGCAATTAGGTTTAAGGAGAGATCAGAGATGGTACGTGGGTGATCTGTTTTTATGGGGGTTGACACGGAAGGGCATTGTTACGTTACACCGCACACCCGCACATCGTCACAAAATGAACTTCGCAATCAGAACCGCCCCGACCGCATTATGGAAAAAACCAGCCACATACCAAAGACGCCCGCAATCACAAACCCGATCATGCCAAGCACCGGAACCCCACATACAAATGGTTTCATGCCGGATTGTATGATCAGCGCAGAAGCGATGATGAGTGCAGAGATTATCATGCTCGACGAGATTCGGTTGCTCATGATGCCAAGTTCGGAGACGATGTGATCGAGCCCGTGATGCTCAAACTCGAGGCGCAGCGTCCCTTTCTCCGCACGCAGGAGAATCTGGTCTATCCTGTGAGGGAATCTACGCACAAGTCGTCCGAACCCCGGTATCATCCGTATCCACTCTCCTATTATGCGCGTTGGGCGCATGCGCTCCGATACCAGCTCCCGTATAAACGGATTCGCCAGATCTTGAAGGTTGTAATCCGGATCAAGTTGCGAACAGACCTCCTCTTCGATCATCAACGCCTTTGAGAGGAGAACAAGGTTTGACGGTACATTTCCATGGTATTCCAATACCATACTGATCATTTCACGCAGCATCACACCAGTGTTCACGTATCTGAGTGATTTCCCGTAATATTTATGGATCATATTCGATATCTCAAACCTGAATTGTGGAAGGTCGATCTCATCATAGTTGATTGCGCCGATATGCGCAAGCACATCGATCACGGTGTCGGAATCGTTCTCGGAGATTGCGATGAAGAAGTCCACAAGATCGTCCCCGGTCGTTCGATCGAGATGTCCGATAATCCCGAAATCGATGAATGCCACAACATTGCCACCTCTGGCAAGCACATTTCCGGGATGCGGATCTCCGTGAAACATTCCATATATGAATATCTGTTTCAGAAACGAGCGCGCAAAATTGCGGGAGATTGTTTTACGATCCATGCCTGCCGCATCGATCGCATCGAGATCAGAGATCTTGATTCCATCGATGAACTCCATTGTCAGTACCTGCCACCTGGTATAGTCCCAGTAAACCTCCGGGATGTACACAGTGGCATCCTCGCTGAAGTTTTCTCGAAACTCGTCCGCATTCTGCGCTTCGAGCGTGTAGTCGAGTTCTGCGTGTATGATCCGTTCAAATTCGGAGATAAAACCGACCGGATTGAATGCTCGTGCCTCTCTGATATGCTGATTTGCAAAATGTGCGAGATCGTAGAGGATCTTGAGGTCTGCGTCGATTATCTCTTTGATTCCGGGACGCTGCACCTTCACGATGACTGCATCACCGCTCTGCATTGTTGCGGAATGCACCTGCCCGAGAGAGGCTGATGCGAACGGCTTGTGCGAGAAGGATGCGAATATTTGATCGATCGGCATTCCGAACTCTTCGGTTACGATGCGGCATACATCGGTATAACTGAATGGTGGCACGGTGTCCTGCAACTTTTCGAGTTCTTTTATGTACTCTTTCGGAAGGAGATCATATCGTGTGCTCAGTATCTGCCCAAACTTGATGTAGGTCGGTCCAAGTTCCTCGAGCATCAGTCTGAGCCGTTCGGGGTCAGAGAGTTCGGGATGCACCTTCTGCGTCCCTGCAACACGATCCGTAAGCGATCTTATCGGGTGGAGATTGAACCGATCAACCAGATATCCGAAACCGTACTTGATCGCAATGTTTGTGAGTTCTCGGTACCGGCGAATCTGTCTTTTGCTGATTCTCCGCATCATCTATATGTTGATCTGTCGTGATCGCACATAGCCTGATTGGCGATGATTTCTCCAATGGTATCGAGATTGGTCACTTCAGACTCCACATAAGCATCATCCAGAACATAGAACGGGCTTTTTTGTGCGATACTCTCTTTTGTGATCAGTTTATCGATATCATTGGCAACCAGAAGTTCGGCAGCCTTGAGCCCCTTTCTCTTCTCTAATGTGACGAATGGATTCTTAAGAAACCTCATATCCGTGATCTCGTTGTCCACTCTTCGCATATCGAGTATGCAGAAGTATTCCGCCTCTCCAAAATGCCCGGAGACTCTGGATAGCGTACCATTGTTCTCGGTGCATGGAACCGCATACCTTATAATTTCCGGCTCCTCAGGCTCGATATGAATCAGTACCCGGTCAACGTTCGTTATCTCGGATTTGATTCGCATCTCGATCTTATTGCTCAGTTGGTGCGCCCTCTCAAGATCCCTCAGTTTTGTTCCGATCTCCAGTTCTATAAATATGAATTTCCCGGAACTTCTTGCGGCGAGAGACTGTATCTCCTCAACGCCATGGGTCTCGGATATAATCTCCCGTATTCGATTCAGACTCTCATAATCGATGGATGCGTCCAGTAAAACCTTTATCGAATCTTTTAAGATTTCATACCCGGCTTTGAAGATGAATAACGATACCAGAATGCCTGATGCCGGATCAAGGGAATAAAAACCAAGATAGTTTCCCAGTATTCCGACAAGTACCGCTGCGGATGCATAAGTATCCGCTCTTGTATGCTCCCCATCCGCAATCAAACTGGGTGAATTCTCTTCTCTTCCGACTTTGAGCTTGTAACTGCTCAGAAGCAGGGTGAATAACAACGATATCAACGCAACCATGATCGCATACGGAACATTTGTCAGGACTTTCACTGTGGTAAACTTTTCAACCGACGTGAGAACGATCTCGTATCCTGCGTAAATGATTGCAAGAGCGAGGAAGAGGCTCACGATATTCTCCGCCCTGTAAAATCCATAAGGAAACGTCTCTGTGGGCTTACGATCTGAGATCTTGAGACCTATTACGACCCCGATGGAACTGATCACATCCGTGAGTGAGTGGACCGCATCAGCAACCAGCGCGATACTTCCTGATAGTGTACCAGCAAGAAGTTTGATTGCCGCCAGAAATGCAGTCACCCCCACGGATATCAGAGCGGCTTTCTTATCTCTCGCAACAGGCACCATCAGAAACAATTGACTGATCAGCGTTTAACACTTGCCCCCCTCCTGTAGTGCATTACCACCCGCACGTTCCGAGAGTCGGAGAGACTCCGGAACGTGCGGATAGCCAAAAGCGGCAGACCGGTTTTCCGGACAGTGCCGCTACAAGACTTATCTTTTCACCGCGCCGACTTCGCAACTCGCTCGAGGCTCTGCTTCTGGTTGACCGAGTAGCATCTGACATCATACGATGCAGCAGCCATAATCTCGTCTGCGAGAACCTGTTCTATGGATCGCCTGCTCTTGAATGCCGAGCGCCACGCACCTTCCGCAAGGAACTTCAGGGCGATATCCACCCTGCGCTGGGATGTGGTATCAACAGCCTTCGGGACCGCGATTCCGCCGTATTTAAGACGGACAACCTCCTCACGCGGCCCTGCATTGGCGACGGCATCAACAAGAGCCTGAACAGGGTTCTTCCCGGTCTTCTCGTGGATGATCTCGAATGCAGACTTCACGGTCTTGTAAGCGCGATGCTTCTTGCCCGTATTCGCCTCCTTCTTCATGATCTTGTTGATCAGTCGTTCAACGATCGATACTTCGGATTTATTGAACTGCTGACTGCTGTGCTTGCCGTTGGTATGGAGCACGATCTTCGGACTGAGGTTGACATACCTCACGATACCCAGATCCTTCACTTCGACCTCGGAGAGATCCCATCTATCAAATAACATATTCATATCGATCACCTGACCGGTTTCTCTCTACGCCCGATTACCATCTCATGTAGCGAGACGTCATTTACAGCGAGCACCTGGAATCGGACTCCGGACAGGTCCCCTTTAGCACCGCCCAACCGTCCACCAATGCGCTCAACCGTCACCTCGTCGTGTTCATCGATAAAATTGATTGCACCGTCGCCCGGACAGAACGCAGTGACCTGCTTTCCGTTTTTGATCAGTTGTATCCTGACGCATTTCCGTATCGCAGAGTTTGGCTGCTTCGCTTCGACTCCGATCTTCTGCAGCACGATTCCCCGCGCCTGCGGTGCGCCTGTGAGAGGGTCTGCCTTGATACTCAGATTGAGTGCACGGCTGTTATATCTGCGGTCGCTCCATCTGGCTTTCTGCCTGCCATCTTGCAATTTGCGGGCAGCGTATTTTCCTTTACCCATAATATTTATCCTCTGTACTATCGAACTTAAACCTTACTTGATAATCACGTCGTCGATGTCGTGATGCCGCTGTGCGAGTATCCGCATCTTCTCGATGTTCTTGCCGTCCCTGCCGATCGCAAGTCCCTTCTCGCTGGCTGGCACCTCCACGTAGGCGATCCTTCTTCCGCCACGCACCACCAGTTCGACTCCGAGCACTTTTGCCGGTTGCGTCACATTCTTCATGAATACGGCAAGGTCGCTAGAATATTCCACAATCTCGATGTGCTTGCCGATGGACTTTCGGACACGGTTGATGTGCTCACCATTTCTTCCGATCGCAAGCCCCATATCTCCGTTTCTGACCACGTACAGCACCCGATCCCCCTCGTCTATGCAGTCGCGTGCCATTGCTCCCGTAAGACTCTCGAAGAGTGCGATATATCGGATGCCCGCGGTCGTAAGTTTGATCTCACCCACAATCATCCCTCGATCTCATCAGGCGTCTCTTCCTTGAAGACCTGCATGATGTCCGAACTTCCCGGATCAAGGATGGTCAGCGTAGCTATGGTGAATGGTTTTCCACACGCAACGCCGAGATCAACACTTCTTCCAGGGTATTCGATGATCTGTGTTCCGGAATCCTGTATCTCCGCCCTTATGTTGAGCGGGCAGTTGGCGGCAAGCACGACCGTTCTGCTACTGTCGTTTTTTACGGCATCAATACTTACGTTTGATCCGATGAGAACCTTGCCGGTTCTGATTGTTTTTCGTAGTGCTTTGTTCAGATCGATGTCCATATATTTCAACTCGTTTTTGGATCAATAGTTTTCGATGAGGAGACTGGTTTGTCACCGTACTTATGCGTTTGGTTCTGCCACAGTCTCGCCGCATCGCAATCAGCTTTCGGCTGTGACTGCAAAGAGATTAATCATTGCTGTAGTATACCCCACACCGCCACAACTTAAGAGTATGAGGTGTACGCCATGAAAATCGATGTCGATGTTGACAAGGTATGGCTCTCGTTCACTGAAGATGGTAAGGAGTATGATAGCCACGCCATTCGTGCTGTTGCACATCCGACTGACAATTACATGACAACTGCTACTTCATAACAATGGACACTCCACACATTAGATAATACGAAAGACTTAAGTAGTATTCATATATGTCAAATCCTGTAATAAATGAATTACAACAGCGATACGTAATTGAGACAACTGATAATAACAGTGCACAGATACGCGCGATACGCGCAACTGCCGCAGTAAGTATCAGATCCCGGTTCGAGACCCGAACAGTTCTATCGCTGGTTTGACTCGATCGTTCACCTGTCGTTTGGGTCAAACAGACGAATAATAGCAGAACAAAGGAGGTAATATATGAATAAAGATATACGATACGGAGTTATTGGTTTGATTGTGGGCGCGATGCTTCTGGCATCGGTTCCGTCTGTTAGCGCAGAACTCTTCGGAGACGCAAACGAAGATATGACAATCAACATGCAGGATGTGACCAAGGTCGAGCGCATGATCCTCGAATACGACCCCGTTGTCGCATCAGCCGACGCGAATCAGGACGGTTCTGTAAACATGCTGGATGTGACCTGCATTGAGTTGATAATCCTTGAACGTGTGCCGTTCCCTGGCGGACACCTGAACACGGTGATGATATTCGGGCCGAAAGACACGCTCGATCCGGCGAATGGATGGACTGGCTGGTATGTGAGGAAGGCGGGAATCTATGAGACACTATTCAAGTACAACGATGAGATGGAACTCACACCAGAGCTTGCCACGGGATATTCGCAGGTGAGCGACACCGAGTGGCAGATCAATCTGAGAGAGGATGTCCAATTCCACGATGGCACCCCATTCAACGCAGATGCTGTGGTCTACTCCCTCGAGCGAGTCCTTGATGAATCGAATACACGGAGCAGCGAGTATGCACACATCGCATCGGTCACTGCAGACGATGATCACACCGTGACAATCACAACAACTGCGCCGTATGCCCCGACGATAGCGAGCCTGACCGATCCGCTCGTATCCATAGTTAGTCAGGAGGCGGGCGCTTCCGGTACGCTTGACACATACCCTGTGGGCACAGGTCCCTTCAAGTACGATAGCAATGAGTTCGGAGCAAGCCTCTCGGTTGTCAGGAACCCGGACTACTGGGGCGGCGGAGTCAAGCTTGATAGCGCGACCCTGACGTACGTCAGTGAGGGTGCAACACGGGCGATGATGCTGCAGAGTGGAGACAGCGACATGTCCCGCGGAATCCCGTATCCGGATGTGGGCACGATTGTGGGCGATTCCAATCTGGACATTGCTACTAAGGAGACACTACGTCTCTACTTCATCTTCGTCAACACCGAAAAGGCACCTCTCAACGATATCAGGGTGAGGCAGGCGATTAACTACGCAATCAACCGTGATGAGGTCGTTGATGTGGCGCTGGAAGGTGTTGGTGGCGTGTCAGCCCGTGGAGTCTTCCCGTCGATCTTCCCGTGGGCGAATGACGACCTCGCCGGATATCCGCATAATCAGGAAACAGCGCGCTCACTTCTCAAAGATGCAGGAATCACCGATACCAACAATGATGGTAAGCTGGAATACAACGGAGCGGACTTCGAGCTCACCATAATGACATACACGACCCGGGCTGCGATGCAACCCAGCGTAGAGGTGATAGAGACGCAGCTGGAGGATATCGGAATCGGCGTTAATCTTGAGCTTGCCGGCTCAACCGCTGTAAAGGAAGCCATGACTGATGGCACGTACGATCTGGCGTTCTACTCATACGGTGTTGCGCCGAGCGGAGACCCTGACTATTTCTTGACCCACCACTTCGACTCGACAGCCGGATACAAGGAGAACGGATGGATCCGGTATTCGAACGATACGGTGAACTCGCTTCTGGCAAGTGCAAGGACCGCTACGAGCCAGAACGTCAGGAAGAGCTACTACGACCAGGCACAGGAGATAATTGTGGAAGAGTCCCCTGAGATGTTCATCTTCCACGAGAAAGAGCTTGTGGGATACAACACAAAGGTGATAGGTTACGAGATATATCCAAACGAGATAACCTTCCTCACCAAGAACATGTATATCGGGCGATAGTAGTGCAGTCGTGTGATTATCAGGCAGGATTGTGGATAGTTGCGCAAACCGCGCAACCATCCGCACAATCTTGCTTGTATTATTTTTTTATCCAACCGATCGATAAAAAATGATTGATTACATATTAAAGCGGATATTGCAATTGATCCCGGTACTGCTACTGGTCTCGGTTGTGAGTTTCTCAATCATATACTTCGCGCCGGGCGATCCCGCAGAGACCCTCTGCACAGGACCGGACGGCAATGTGAACCCGGATTCAGTGGAGAAATTCAGAGACAAGATGGGGCTTGACAAACCGCTGCACATCCAGTACCTTATATGGCTGAACAATCTTCTGCACGGCGATCTCGGATACTCCTATCGGAGCCAGAAACCGGTTTTCAATCACATAAAGACAGCTTTCAGAGCCACATTCAAGCTTTCGGTCGTAAGCCTCTTCCTTTCACTCGCTATCGCAATTCCCCTCGGGATCATCTCGGCGATCAAGCAGAACTCGCCACTGGACGTCACCTGTATGGTCGGTGCATCGCTCGGAGTCTCCATGCCCAACTTCTGGCTGGGACTCCTGCTCATGCTGCTCTTCGGGATATATCTTGACCTGCTTCCTGTCGCCGGTTACGGAGACGGCGGCGATCTCGAGCACATAATACTGCCAGCCATAACACTCGGAACCGGTTCGGCTGCGGTCACTGCGAGGCTGATCAGGTCGAGCATGCTTGAGGCGCTCGGGCAGGACTACATCCAGACCGCACGCGCAAAAGGCGTCTCTGAGCGGGTAGTCATCGGCAAACACGCGCTGAAGAACGCGCTGATCCCTGTTGTGACGATAGTCGGCCTGAACTTTGGATATCTGCTCAACGGCTCTGTTGTGGTCGAGACGATCTTTGGTTGGCCCGGTCTCGGGAGGCTGATCATCGATTCAATAAATATAAGGGACTATATGATGATCCAGGGCTGCATGGTCTTTGTCACGCTCCTGTTTGTTCTGGTCAACCTGATCGTCGATATCTCTTACAGGTACATCGATCCAAGGATACGCTATGAAACCGCAGGATAGTGGATTTATGCATCTCGTAACGCGTCTTGAGGAGAGCAGATCAGCAACGATTGGCGCTACAATCATTCTGTTGATCTGCCTTTCAGCGGTTTTTGCACCCCAGCTGTCACCGAACAGCCCCACGAAAGCGTGTCTCGCAGATCGGCTGATATCGCCGTTCACAGAACAGAAATATCCGCTCGGAACGGATCATCTGGGAAGATGCATCCTGAGCAGGCTCCTCTACGGTGCCAGAATCTCGCTTGCGATCGGGATTGTTGTTGTCGGCATATCCGCAACAGTCGGAATCGTCCTTGGGGTGGTCGCCGGATACCGTGGTGGACTCATCGATACCACGATCATGCGTTTCGTTGACGCCACCCTCTCTTTTCCCAGCATATTCCTGGCAGTAGTAATCGCCGGTCTGCTCGGGCGGGGGCTTGCAAGCGTCGCAATCGCCTTGATTGCGATAGAATGGACGAGCTATGCCAGAGTTGCACGGGGCTCGGTACTGTCGCTCAAGGAGCAGGGATTTGTGGAGTCGGCAAGATCGCTTGGCGCGCGTGACAGTTACATCATGACCCGCCACATACTTCCAAACATCGTCGCTCCGGTGATCGTGATGGCGACGCTTGGTATGGCTTATGTGATACTTTCAGCGGCGGCACTGAGCTTTCTGGGTTTTGGTTCGCAGCCTCCGACAGCCGAGTGGGGCGCGATGCTGAATGCCGGGCGCGTGTACATACGAACGGAACCGCACCTTACAATCCTCCCGGGGCTTGCGATAATGATTGCGGTTCTGGCGTTCAATCTTCTAGGTGATGGTCTCAGGGACATACTGGATCCGAGACAGATCGATCAGAATGGCAATTCCGCGTAAGGGGGTACATGATCTTGCGGATCAAAATGTTTATTATCCGGAATCGTGCAGGACAGTTGAAATCATGAATACAGAACCAGGGCCCGCCATGAAAAAGATGTTACCGGTTGTATCAGTCATATCAGTTGTGGCGCTTCTGGTGTCCACAACCTGTGCAGTATCACAGGAACCGGAAGCAAACGTCACGGTCAGGGTCAATGCCCCGGAATCCGTGTCCGGAACGTTCGAAGTGACAATCAAGATTGCGGACGTCTCCGATCTCGACTCCGGGCAATTCGATCTCACGTTTGATCAGGACGTTCTGAGTGTTTCCGATGTTACTCCAGGGAGTATAGAAGGAACAGAGGTGCCGATAGCCATGTGGCGTGTAATGGACCAAGGTAGAATTCGTGTGACCGTCAATATTGATGGTGCTGACGGTGTGAGCGGATCAGGGTACATATCACGGATTGTTTTTAGGACAAAGGGATCTCAGGGGGATACAAGTGCCATAGGCATATCAAAAGGTATACTCGGCAAGCCAACACCGGTCGGGGCGGTGGATTCTTCCGAGTGGGTGGCAACAATACCTGCCAACTGGCTCAATGATACGGTGATGATCGGCTCAGCAGCGCAGGCAGCGCCCACTTCGGAATCGACGCCGGGACCAGTGTCGAACCCGGAATCATACTCATCATCCGATCCTGACCCCACGCCAGCCACAGAATCGACGATGCAGGTGCAGGCTGCCGCTAAAGCGACCGCAACGGATCCTGCCAGGAAATCCCAGGAGGGTGAACCGGGCAGATGGGGGATAACGATGGACAATTTTATCGAGGTCTACCTGCTCATCGGGATCCTTGCTGTAATCTATACGCTGAAGATGCTGCGATAGGACTATCATGAACGCAAAAACGATAAAACATGTTGCGACGATCATTGCAATACTGATTGCAACAATTGCATCAACAGTTCCGATTGCAGCAGAAACAACGGTCAGCATATCCGTTCCTGTTGAGGTATTCGAGGGTGGTATATTCGAGGTCACAATCGAGGTTGATGATGTCGAGGATCTTGATTCGGGGCAGTTTGACATCTACTTCAACTCAGAGGTTGTGGATGTAGCGGATAGGGACTGCGATGAAGCCGTTAAAGCCGGAAATATAGGTGGGACAGAGATACCGATGGAGGAGGGGTGCGAAATCAATGATTATGTTACCCCGATGGTTAACGGTTCTTCTGTGGCAGATTACAGGATACGTGTGCCATTCAACCTTCCAGGTTCCAGCGGAGTGAGTGGTTCGGGCTATCTGGCAAGGATAAGCTTCAAAGTGACCGGAACGACTGGAGATCGCAGCGTTCTGAACTTTGATCATGAGGAGGCGCCACCAAGACTCGTTGATACCGAATCAAACAAAATAAACGCGACATGGATCGATTGCAATGTGACAATCTCCGGCACTTCGGAACGCACAGCCCCGGGGACGCAGAAACACACGGTTACCATATACGTGAAAAATCGCGATGATGACTCACTCAATATCGAACTGCACATCGACGGAACGTACAAGACTAACGAAGAAGTCTCAAAAGATAAAAACAAGGAGTATAGCAGTTATACGCTGGACGAAGGGGCTCATACGTTCAAGATCAAGTGGTACGACTCCGATACCGAAAGATGGTACGAGACAACCGAAGAACACGTGATATCAGGCGATACTACTGTTACTCTCGTGACAGACGAGCACGTTGAGGACGATTGCGAGATCAGCGCATGTGTGTGTACGAAAAATCTTGACGATGATGATCTGGATGTCTACCTCTATGTCGATTCTGATTACGAGAAGCATATAAGCATTTTAGCAGGTGAGACCGCCGAATATGGCAAATACGAGTTTGAAGATGACGAAGATACCATACACGTCTTCAAAATCGAATGGTACGATCCTGACACGAGAAAGGAGCACGAGAAGATAACTACGATTTGTATAACCGACGAAGAGGAGGTTGTGACCATGCACGTCGATAAACATGTGGAGCGTGACATAACCTCTGTTCCGGAGGTGACTCCACCCCCAAAACCGACGCAGACCGGCAGAACGCCAGACGGGGCTCCCGTATCAACTGCTGCTGGAGCGGATACTGCTGATGTCACCGACATCGCTGACGCTGATGCAACTGATGTCACCGAGATTCAGACAAACCTGGCACTGGCAACCACTGTGGAGGGTGGCTCGGAACGCAACATCAGCGCGGTATGCATATTGATCGCATCAATAGCTCTTCTCTTTGCGCTGATGCAGTTCAAAAGAATTTAGACTGGAATAAGAGTCTTTTTGCCGACGACGTATGCGATAATCAATGTTATTCCAGCCACAGCTGTCAACAGACCCGAAATCTGTAATACATCCACAAGACCCGGTTCTACGGAGTATGATTTCATCAGGAGAGCCATCCCTAATAAAAAGAAGAATACTCCAGTAAGCAATTTGTGTTCGGGTTTTTCTTGCTTCTCCTCTGGCTTCCACAATCCACGATCCAGCAGTTCGAGCTTCTTCTTGTGTTCCAGATACGCCGTGAATGCGTAGCATGTCACAGCCGCGATTATTATCAGGACCCAGTCGGTCATAATACATCTGAATGTTGTAAGGCATATTTAAAGCTAATCATCTCAAAATTCAGCATACCGAAAGGTTTATTAATGATATGTTTTTGTAACATACCTCTAATGATATCAAAAATAACTTCTACAATGGTCATACTTTTAGTGACACTGGTATTACTTGCAACTCCTGTAGCTGCGCAGACGAGCATCAACGTCGATGCCCCTGAAACAATGGATGGCGACTTCACGGTCACAATAGAGATCGAAGACGTAGCCGACGTAGACTCGGGACAGCTCGATCTCCATTTTAATGCGACTGCCGTGAACGTAACAGGCGTCGATGACGGGAGTATCGGTGGAACCGCAATACCCATAGAAAACTGGGCTGCCGACGGCGACAGAGTTAAGGTACTCTTCAATCTTCCCGGGCTCGATGGCGTCTCAGGGTCAGGATCGCTTGCGACGATACACTTCGAGACGATCATTCCGGGAGATTGTGAAATGGAGATATCAGATGGGTTGCTCGTGAACACCATGGCAGAACTGATCCCTGCAAGCTGGGATGGCGTCGAGAGTCACGTAAGTTCTGCAACCACGACTACCCCCACCACGAGTGGAACAGAAGATATCCATGCAGATACGTCCGGCTCCGAAGAGCCCAAAACACCGGGATTCGGGGCTCTATTTGCAATAGGCATTCTTGCAACAGTGATCTTCTTCGCGTTCAGAAGAGGTGAATGAGGTTTTCGTTGCAGTGCGTTGAGTAAGTGCGTCGTGTACAACTGTGCGCATGGCATAACATGCTCGTACATTATTCATGATACGAAAATCTTAAATAGTATTCGTCTGTGTCACAAGTTGTAGATATTGTTGCAACAACGGTATGGATGTGCAATATAACAACGAAAGGAGATGTAACAACGAAGACAAAATATCTAACCTATTGCACGCTGATGGTTCTTGTAGTATTCAGCGCATCAGCATCAGCAGACCTTGCGATAGTCGGCGATGTGAACAACGATGGTGTAATCACCACAGCAGACGCAGCGCTCGTGCTGCAGATGGCGACCGGAAGCGTAGCCGCGGATCCAAACAGCGCGGACGTGAATTATGACGGTGCAACCAACCCAGTCGATGCACTGATAGTACTATTGATGACACAGCAGGCGCAGGTCCGTGTCAATGCGCCCGATATCGCATCTGACGCGTTCGATGCTACGATCGACATTTGTGAGATAACCGATCTTGATTCGGGGCAGTTTGATCTCACGTTTGATTCGAGCGTTGTGAACGTGACTGCGGTTGGCGCAGGAGATATCGGTGGCACGGAAGTTCCGATCGATTCGTGGAATTTCACGAATGCAGACACGATCCGCGTGCTGTTCAACATCCCGGACGCCACCGGAGTGAGCGGATCCGGGCAGATAGCCACGATCAGCTTTGAGATCGTGGGCGCGCCCGGGGACACCAGCGTTCTAAATCTGTCCAGTGGACTGCTCGTCGATGCGACGTCAAACGAAACGTCAGCGCTCTGGTACGGTTGTGATGTGGCGATCGGAGTACCGGTTGCGATCAATTCGCCAGAAGTCATAACCGGCGCATTCAGTGCGACAGTCGATGTAGAAGACATTACAGGCATTAACGGCGGACAGTGCGATCTCACGTTTGATCCGAGCGTTGTGAACGTGACCAATGTAACCAGTGGCGAGATCGGCGGTACAGCGATTCCGATCGATTCGTGGAGGTTCATGGACGCTGACACGATAAGAGTGCTCTTCAAGCTCTCCGGAGCCAACGGCGTTAGCGGAACCGGATCTCTGGCGACGATAGACTTTGCGATGATAGGGTCGCAGAGTGACGCATCTGCACTGGATCTATCTAATGGGACGCTCTCTAACACGGAAGCGGACGAGATACCCGCGACATGGGCGGACGCTGCGGTGGCAATCGGAGTACCGGTTGCGATCAATTCGCCAGAAGTCATAACCGGCGCATTCAGTGCGACAGTCGATGTAGAAGACATTACAGGCATGAACGGTGGACAGTTCGATCTCACGTTTGATCCGAGCGTTGTGAACGTGACTGCGGTTGATGCAGGCGATATCGGTGGCACGGAAGTCCCAATTTCTGAGTGGAGGTTCATGGATGCTGACACAATCAGAGTGCTCTTCAAGCTCTCTGGCGCGAACGGAGTTAGCGGAACCGGATCTCTGACGTCGGTCAGTTTCGAGGTGACTGGCGCGTCCGGGGACACCAGCAATCTGAGCATATCCAATGGGCTACTTGCTGATACGGCAGCAGATAAGATACCTGCAATCTGGATCGGTTGCACGGTTGTTGTGTGACATCAGCAAGAGACCTGAATATGACATAAACATAGATTTTGCAGTCTGCGCCGCTGCTGCGCAGGCTGTATTTTTTTGGCTTCTGTGTGGTTGCGATGAATGCATCTTACCGATACCTACTGGAAATGGGAAATGCTTGGAGCATGGTGGCTTTTTACTATTTTTTGACTCCAATCCACAAGAAGAGATGATCGGGCAACCTGTAATATGGGCAGAAACGATGCGGTGGCACTGTCTGGAGATCCAGTGATTTCCGTAATGGTCAGTTGGATGTACACCAACGCAAAAGACGTGAAGACCGCGATTGACAACACTCTTCGCGTCTCTCTCGCCTTTCTCGTTAAATTGGAAAACAACAACGAGAACGACGCGATGTCGCAAAGAACAAAAGTCTCCGGGTGCATGTCACTGGAATTTTCAATTGTGCCCGATGCGGGTGATCAGTTATCTATTTCCAGAGGTGGGTGAGTTGAATACTCCGGTTCCTTTGCTTAATGCGCCATTTATGGAAGAAATAGCAAAGGAGATCGAAAACTCCGATAGATTGATCGAGATGGTGGACGCTAACCGTCCCATATCCAATCATCACAGGTCTTCCAGTTCCGGATGTGTGAGATTGTAGACTACTTTATAAGTAGGCAAACGAGCGGATTCGTAGAATGGTTGGATAACAAGATTAAGGTGACTAAACGTCGTTGTTATGGAATTTTTAATGTTAAACATCTATTTCAGCGTATACATCTTGGTATAGTGGGGTACTCTTTATTTACTTGATTCATCATGGATACAGATATCACGGGAATTGCCAAAGAGCCAAAAATTTGACCATCCCAAAAAACATTCATAACACCCTACTACATAATCGGAGGTGAAACACCATGATCAAGTTCACCAAACTGCACGGAAACGGAAACGACTTCATCTTAATTGACGAATACGATTGCGAGGTTATCGAGGACAAACCCGGCTTTGCAGCCACCTACTGCGACCGCAGGTTCGGGATCGGCGCAGACGGCGTCCTCTTCCTCATGAAGTCCGATCACGCAGACATCAGGATGCGGCTCTTCCAGCCGGACCGATCAGAGGCAGAGATGTGTGGAAATGGCATAAGGTGCCTTGTCAAGTATGCGATTGACGAAGGCTACATAGCTGGAAGAGGGAGTTCTGCGATCGAGACACTTGCAGGTGTTTTGACAGTTGATCCGGACGGTGAGTGGATAAAAGTAGACATGGGCACTCCGGAGTGGGATGGCATACATGAGATCGACGGATATGAGGTACATTCCGTAAACACCGGCGTTCCGCATGCCATAATCTTTACCGATGATCCAGAGATCGCAATCGATGAGATCGCACCGGGGATCAGGTATGCGCCCGTATTTCCAGAGGGCACGAACGTGAACTTTGTGAAGGTCGAGAGTGGGAGTGAGATTACGATCAGGACGTATGAACGCGGCGTTGAGGGTGAGACCTTGAGTTGCGGCACAGGCGCAGTTGCATCTGCTTATGTTGCACACAGACTCGGGAAAACCGGCGAGCGGGTGGTGGTGCGGACCACAGGAGGGGTCTTGCGCGTGCTTCTTGGCGCGAATGGCGTCGCGTTCATGGAAGGCGGGGCTGTGCGGGTGTATGATGGGGTAATTAAGATCTGATGAATGTTTGGAGTATCATCGTGAAAAGTTGTTTAATTGATAAAAAAACCTTAAATCATATTACATCGGTGATATGACAGTATGGCATCCATGGGACAGCAATTTGAATATTTGTAAGAGCCAATTTACGGTTCTTGTGGCTGTCACGCAAACCGGCAGCCTCACAGTGGCGGAACTTTAAGAATAATAAAGCGCATGGAATACTATACTCAGTGGTGAGCAATGTGACATTGAAGATCACAGGAGAATAACATGAAAGAACACATCATAAAAGATATTGCCCTTGCAGACGCGGGGAAACAGAGAATTGAATGGGCACGCAGGCACATGCCAGTTCTTCAGAAGATCAGGGAGCGATTCGAGAAAGAACGCCCGCTCGAGGGGATAAACGTTGTTGCATGCCTGCATGTGACCGTTGAGACTGCAAATCTGATCACAGCGCTCAGGGCAGGGGGCGCAAACATTGCGCTCGCAGCCTCGAACCCGCTCAGCACACAGGACGATGTTGCGGCTGCGCTTGCATCAGAGGGAATACCGACGTTCGCAATCAAAGGCGAGAGCGACCAAGAGTATTATGAATGCCTCGAAGAGGCGATCAAGATTAAGCCGCACGTCACGCTCGATGACGGCGCAGACACGATCGCCACCCTGCACAGCGAGCACAAAGACCTCCTCTCGGGTGTCATCGGCGGATGCGAGGAGACCACAACCGGCGTGATACGGCTGCGGGCGATGGCGGCGGACGGTGCGCTTGCATACCCTGTTGTTGCGGTCAACGATGCCGACACCAAGATGATGTTTGACAACCGCTACGGCACAGGGCAGAGCACGATTCACGGAATCCTGAACGCAACGAACGTTCTCTTTGCCGGAAAGACCGTAGTTGTCGTTGGATATGGCTGGTGCGGGCGGGGCACGGCATTACGTGCGAAAGGGCTCGGCGCAAACTTGGTCGTCGTCGAGGTTAACCCGAGAAAGGCGCTCGAGGCAGTAATGGACGGCTACCGGGTGATGCCGATGCTGGATGCGGCACGAATCGGCGACCTGTTCATAACGGTCACTGGCGACATGTCTGTGATCAGAACGGAACACTTCGAGGTGATGCGTGATCAGGCGATCGTTGCGAATTCGGGGCACTTCAATGTCGAGCTCGATCTCCCGGGTCTGTCGTCGATTGCGGTCGGGATAAGCGAGATGAAAGAGGATGTGATGGAGTACACGCTCACAAACGGCAATCGCATATATATTCTTGCCGAAGGGAGGCTTGTCAACCTCGCATCTGCGTTCGGGCATCCGCCAGAGGTTATGGACATGAGCTTTGCGAATCAGGCGCTTGCTGTGCGCTACATCGTGGAACACGGGGATAAGCTGGATAATCAGGTCTATCCGGTACCATCCGAGATTGACGAAGAGGTTGCAAGCCTGAAACTGGACGCAATGGGGATAACAATTGAGAAACTGACTGCGGAGCAGGATGAATATCTCCATTCGTGGACGATGGGGACGTGAGATGGTTGAGTTTCGGAGCACTCCACAGGCATAAGTAGTTCTGACCGGGGCAATGCGACGTGCCGCCCACGAGTATGATTCCGGGCGGCTCGCCCCAGGCAAAGGATTATCGGGGGTTGTGCTGCGAAGTCGTATCTGCGCTGTGCCTGTGTGTGTTCCGGATGTTTTTGACTCGACCGGAAGAAAATAAAAAATCTTATTTATTCTTACTATTCTTGTGAAAGATTTGGATGGACTGATACCAATGAGGCAAACTACCACTCACTGCAACTCAACGTGTCGATATGCCCGTGATAACGATAGACGTGTTGCGATATGCAATGCAGCCTTCTACGGCGTCTGTTCCTCCTTGTATATTGCTCCGTTCTCATAGCTTTCCCAAATTATTCCGCAACAAGTCTTGTGTGATCTTGTGGTTGGCTAAACACGTACGTGGTTCCTACTATATAGTATCGAGCATGTTCCGGAGACTCCCATCTATGTAAAACTTATATCCGGAAACGCCATCTTCATAAGTATGTCCGAGATCGCAGAAGTGGAAGCAACGAGAGCAGCCATACCAGAGATTACCGATCAGGTCGATTACGGCGCCATAGACCTGATGAACACGATAGCGTCACTGCACAGTGAAATTACCACGCTTCGCGTCGAGAACAGTGAGTATCAGGCGCGATTGCTCGATTTCAAGGTCGCAAATGAAAGTCTTCAGAAACAGGTAATGATTCTCAAGAAACGTATTGAAGACTCTGTGAAGCCCCCGCTCTTCCTCGCAAGCGTTCTCGAGGTGCGCGACGACGGGGAGGCGTTGATCAGGCAGCACGGAAACAATCAGGAGTATCTTGTCGAATATGACGAGCACCCTCTGGAAGTGGGGATGCGTGTTGCCATAAACAACGACCTTAACATCATACGCATCCTCTCAGGGACGCTGGATAAGCGTGCATTGATAATGGAGGTGATCGATTCCCCCGACGCCACGTATGAGATGGTCGGCGGTCTCGAAAAGCAGATTCAGTCTGTGAGAGAGACTGTGGAGCTGCCGCTGACCTCTCCTGAGATCTTCAAGGATGTCGGGGTCGAGCCGCCCAGTGGCGTGCTCCTGTACGGACCCCCCGGCACCGGAAAGACACTGCTCGCAAAGGCGGTGGCGCACCATGCCGATGCCACATTCATCAAGATGTCAGGATCGGAACTGGTGCACAAGTACATCGGCGAGGGCGCCCGCCTCGTGCGGGATGTCTTCCAGCTCGCACGGGATAAGTCGCCGGCGATTCTCTTCGTCGATGAGATCGATGCCGTAGGCGGCAGGCGCACGCATGACGGGACTGTGGGCTCGGCAGAGGTGAACCGCACCATGACCCAGATCTTAACCGAGCTGGACGGCTTCGGGGAACGGGGCAATGTCCGTGTGATGGCAGCGACGAACCGGATCGACCTTCTCGACCCCGCGCTGCTGCGCCCGGGTCGCTTTGACCGGGTAATTGAGATCCCGTGCCCGAATGAGGGTGGGAGAAAACAGATTCTTGCAATCCACACGAAGAATATGTCGCTTGCCGATGATGTCGATCTCCCGGCTCTTGCCAAGCTCACAGACGGTGCAGCCGGCGCTGATCTGAAGATCCTGACAACCGAAGCCGGCATGAATGCGATACGCGAGAAGCGGCGTGCGGTCTCGATGGCTGACTTCCGGAATGCGCTGGATAAGTTGGCGAAGAAGAGCGGGGATGAGCCGCAGGGCATGTTTGTGTGATCCGCCGCGAACGTTTGGGTGTGCTCGCAACGCCAGCATGCATAGGGCAAATCTCCGGGTATGTGTTTAGCGGCACTGTTGATTTGTCCAGTGAGATCGCCATGCCCTTAGATTCTACCGCAGAGTGCGCAGAGGAACGCATAGGGTTGAAAACGGTCTCAAAACTCTGCGCCCGCCGCGTTCTCCATGGTGGTAAATCACTTGATTTTTAGACCGTGCTGTGTTTAGCTAACCACAAGATTACACAGATTTCCACGAGATGGTGCGGGGAGGCAAGATACAAAATGCAAACCCAATCGGCATCTTGCATCACCATCTTCTTCTTGTGTTAATCTCGTGAAATCTCGTGGTTTTTACCCTAACTAACCACATTCACTCCGAAAATGCTGCTGCCGAGCACGCCCGGAATCCAACATCATGAGTTGGGCAGGGGTTCTGCTGCGCGGTTCCGAAAAGTCGTCCGGGCGATCTGTGGGTTGCCCTTGTGTTACGAAACGTTGTGGTGTTTCCGGTGTCTTTGAGAAACCGTCTGCGCCGAATGATTCCCCCTCGCCCAATAACTTTACGACCTCCCGCAGCGATGATACCCCATGGAGAACGAAGAGCGGATCCGGGTGCTGGACGGACTTGAAGCGGTACGATCCCTGCCCGGGATGTACATCGGAAGCACCGGACCTGTCGGGCTGCACCACCTCGTGAGCGAGGTCGTCGATAACAGCATCGACGAGGCGATGGCAGGGTACTGTACCGAAATTGCGGTAACATTGAATCGGGACGGCTCTGTTACGGTGTCTGATGACGGCAGAGGGATTCCTGTGTACATAATCGAGGATTACGGAAAGCCTGCTGTCGAAATTGTGATGACAGTGCTACACGCCGGAGGAAAATTTGATAAAAGCACATACAAGGTCTCCGGTGGTCTGCACGGTGTCGGTGTCTCGGTCGTGAACGCACTATCTGAGTGGCTACGCGTCGAGATCCACAAGAATGGAAGCGTCCATTTCCAAGAATACGTGCGGGGGGCTCCGAAGTACGATTTAAAAGTGATAGGAGAGACCGACCGCACAGGAACCGCGATCACATTTAAGCCGGACCCCAGAATCTTCGAAGAGACTGAGTTCTCTTTTGACACGCTCACAAAACGGCTCCGCGAACTCGCATATCTCAACCACGGCGTTCGGATCACAATCAGAGATGAGCGGGGCGAGCCATATCCCGAATCAGAGGATACGCACCAGTTTGACGGCGGGATCCGGTCGTTTGTCGAGTACCTGAACGAAAATAAAAGCACGCTTCACAATCCTGCATATTTCAAGAAACAGAAGGACGACGCTGATATTGAGATTGCAATCCAGTACAACGAGGGATACTCGGATAATGTCCGTTCATTTGTGAACAGCATCAACACAACTGAAGGCGGGACCCATCTGAGCGGCTTCAAGACCGCTCTCACAAGGTCAATCAACAAGTATGCGAAGGAGAACAACCTCGTAAAGAACGGCGATATCAGCGGAAGGGACACGCTTGAGGGTCTGACCGCGGTAATCAGCGTGAGACTCGCAAACCCGCAGTTCGAAGGACAGACCAAGATGAAACTCGGGAACATCGAGGTGAAAGGACTTGTCCAGTCGCTTGTTGGCGAAGGACTCGATGAATTTCTCGAAGAGAACCCGAAAATAGCGAAAAAGGTAATAGAGAAGATAATAGAGGCAGCCAAAGCGTGGTCTGCTGCAAAGAAGGCGCGGGAGCTCACAAGACGCAAAACCGCGCTTGAATCAGGGAGTCTGCCAGGGAAACTGGCTGATTGTTCTGAGCGGGATCCGGCAAAGAGCGAGATATACCTNNGTTGAGGGCGACAGCGCGGGGGGTTGTTTTCACGGTGATACAGAGGTCGCTCTGGCGGATGGGCGTCACCTGAGTTTCAAGGAAATTGTGACCGAGCAGTCAATGGGCAAGGATCACTTTTGCTACACAATCCGCCGCAATGGGCAGGTAGGACTGGGGCGCATCCGGAATGCCCGAATGACTACGACGAACGCTGAAGTGGTTCGGGTAACACTTGATACCGGCGAAACTCTGATTTGCACACCAGACCACCCCTTCATGCTACGTGATAGCAGTTATAAACCGGCAGCCTCACTGACTCCGGATGACTCCCTCATGCCGCTGTATCGCAAGCTGTCAGATATCGGTGAATCAGGGATTACAATCGACGAGTATGAAATGGCATGGGACCCGCGCTCAGAGACCTGGCTATTCACACACGTGTTGGCTGACTGGTATAACCGCTGGCAGGGTGTTTATGCGAAGGCGGACGGGGATCACTGCCACCACACTGATTTTAACAAACACAATAACAATCCAACCAATATCCTGCGACTGCCCCGCGATGAGCATATGGCGCTGCACAGAGTGCATATCGACCAGACACTACACACGCCAGAAGCGGTCGAGAAGTGCCGCAAGATCCACCAGAGTGAGGAATTTCGCGCCATGATGAGCGAGCGCATGATGCAGCCGGAGACGCGACATATCCTTTCCGAACAAGCAAAAGCGCAGTGGGAAGATGACGCATACAAGGCATATATGGTAGAGAGGTGGCGTGCGTTTTACGACGCGAACGAAGACTATCGCCGAGAGAATAATCAACGCCTGTACCAAGCACAGCGTGAGTATTGGAGCGATGAAGACAATCGTCAGGCACAATCAGAGCGCGTCCGCCAATATTTTGTCGATCATCCAGAGGCACGGGAGACTTTTTCAGAATGCGCCAGGCAACAGTGGCAGGACAAAGATTTGCTGGAATGGCGTCGAGAAAAGACGCGACAACAATGGACGCCGGAATTCCGGGCAAAGCGGCATGCGGCGCTGCACCGGACGTATTATGCCAAGACTATTGCGGCTCTGAAGCAATTCCAAACGGAGCAAGACGAACTGGACCTCGATGCATATTGCACCCATCGTCGTGCCAAGCGAGATACGGCACTTTTGCGCTTTGACACCTTTTGCCAGCGATACTTTGACGGGGACACGGTACGGGCGTGTGAAGCCGTTTTGAACCACAACCATCGGATCGTTTCGGTCGAGCGTATGGATGAGCGCGTGGATGTTTACGATATCGAGGTTCCTGGCACACACAACTTTGCGTTAGCAGACGGCGTATTCGTGCACAATAGTGCCAAGCAGGGACGGGATCGGAAGTTCCAGGCGATCCTGCCGCTCCGGGGTAAGATTCTGAATGTTGAGAAAGCCCGACTCCACAAGATCCTGCGCAACAACGAGATTCGGACGATGATCACCGCGTTTGGGACCGGGATCGGGGATGAGTTTGATATTGAGAAGGCGAGGTATCACCACGCAGTGATTATGAGCGTCGATGGCGCGGAGATGACATTTATCCGGGATCCGGACGGGATGATCAAGTCTGTCTGCATCGGTGACTTCATCGATTCTATGATTGAGACGGACGAGGAAAATAAGAGCGGGAATGGAGAAGGCGAAAGCGTATCACTGGAAGTAGGGCACGCTGATTGCTATGATGTGCTATGCTTCGATCCGACCACACTCGAAACGGAATTCAGACCCATAAAATCGGTGATCCGCCACGAAATTGAAGAACCACTCTACGAGATCA
>DAWR01000216.1 GCA_002506015.1 Candidatus Methanogasteraceae archaeon UBA261
TTCAAATTTCTGTTTTTCACAATGGGCCATCCCCTACCCATTCGGAGTTAAGGTTCCAAATGGATGGGTAACCTGTGGTGTGAGCCTTTCCAGCCTACTGAAGAGTTAAGGTACTAAATACGGGCTATGTTTTATCTATAAAAAACTGTAACTACGCAGGTATGTTAATTGGCATCCCATTTAAGATTCTATGAGTCCTGACAAGAAAAATAAGTGTGGATGGGTACGGAAAAACGTAAGAACCACACCCCCGCATCCCTCAGCGCACTCCGGGGCAGTATGATGTGTGCGCCATTGCAATTGCAGTTTATGCCGGTTATGCGTATGATCAAAGACCTTACTTGAGTACATAGCCTGCAACCCTGACAACCAACTCATCATCCGCCAATAATCGTCTCCG
The DNA here is from genome assembly GCA_002506015.1 of Candidatus Methanogasteraceae archaeon UBA261. Taxonomy (GTDB): domain Archaea; phylum Halobacteriota; class Methanosarcinia; order Methanosarcinales; family Methanogasteraceae; genus Methanogaster_C. Next base: position 401 of record DAWR01000216.1, read on the forward strand.
GAGCCAATGTTCTCACGATTAATCGCCTAATTTCGTGTCCAAGATTGTCGTCACCTGGTCCTTGCTTTGTATGCTGCTTGTGGCTGCTACAACTTCTCCATTCTTGAAATACACGGTGAACGGCAATCCCATGAACGATGCACAGTTGGGCAAACTTTTGATAAAGTCTGCCGCAGGGATGTCAAAATCCTGGTCATAGAATGTGATATGTGTATATATCGGTTCCAATTCCTCTATAATGGTATAGACCGGGAGGCACATCGGTCCCATTCTGCCGCAGCAAATCATGACATTTTCATTGTTTGCCACGGCGTCCCTGGCTTCTTGTTCGGTTTCCAGATGTTTTAGATTTGTGTATAGCATCTTCGTATCTCCTTTGGAAATATTAGACGTCTTGCGATATAAAGCCAACTATTTCATGATGAATCGCGCGGTGTCCGAATGGGTGCACACAGCTTTTGATTTTCAGACAGAGCCGGTATAACGAGATCGTAGAATACTGTTGTGGGTACTGGGTGGTAGTTATCCACAGTCTTTGCTTCCGCCAGAGATTAGGTGTTTGGTAACCCCCTATCAGCAGAATGGTGTAACGCAAATTTGGTACCATGCCACAACCGCCGCAACCAAAAGAAACGTCGCCCCCACAATGATCCGATTCACTTGACGGATCTGCCCGCCGGATGGATCAGGATACTCGCCCCCAAGAACATAACTCCCCGGCTTCTCAAGCCTGCAACGAAGAGCGCCCGCAACAATTGCCATCGGATAGCCCGAGTTTGGGGACGCAGGAAGCGCATGGTCACGCAGACAGACCCGCAGGGCAGATTGTGGACTGAACCAGAGGGATGACAAAAGAATGAATATCACGGACAATCTCGCAGGAATCCAGTTCACAACATCATCCAGCTTCGCAGATACAAAACCGATCTCCCTAAACCGCTCGTTCTTGTATCCAACCATCGAATCGAGCGTATTGATTGCCTTATATACAAGAGCGCCGGGAATTCCGAATAATGCGAAGTAGAGTATCGGCGAGAGGATGCTGTCCACAAAGTTCTCGGCAGTCGATTCGATTGCAGCCGATGCGATCTGTAACTCGCCAAACCCCCGCGTATCCCTGCTCACGAGTGCGATCAGATCGGTTCTTGCACTCTTTATCTCGTTTGCGGAGAGTTCCCGGCAGATCAAAAGCGAAGAGCTGACAAGCGACCGTATCGAGAACGTTGACTTCAGGAAATATGCAGTTACAACGATTCCTGCGATCGGGTATTGCGAAGTGAGAACGTTCAGCATAATTCCGGTTACTGCGGCGCATGATATACAGATCAGCGCCAGAGCAAGACCACACAGATACTTTTGCGACGTCTGCGACTTCCGCGTCGTCCGTTCGCAGACAATTGTGGTTCTCTGTATCAGCGAGCCGATCCAGACCACAGGATGCAGCGTGTTCGGCATCTCGCCAAAGGCTATGTCGATTGTTATCGCAATCGCAAGAACCAGCAACGGCACCTGAACTTCCATGAAGGTATTATGGCATTCCGACATATTAATGTGCCCGCATCCCAAAGAGGGGGCATGAACTTTGTGCATGCGAGCGATTTTCATCTTGGGTATGTGCAATACGGTCTTTCCGAGCGGTTCAGGGATTTTGCACGCGCATTTGACAGGGTTGTTGATTATACGATCCAATCGGACGCCAAATTTCTGCTGATTGTGGGGGATCTCTTCCACAAGAGGAATATCAACGCTCCGACGTACATGCAGTCGTTTAAGATTCTCAAGAAGCTGAGGGACCGCGGGATTCAGGTGTATGCGATCGAGGGGAACCATGATCTGGCATACCGGCGGGATACTAATAGTTGGCTCCAGATTCTCGATGCGCAAGGTCTCCTGAAGCTGATCAAAATCAAACCGATTGCGGATTGCGGTGTTGAGCTGATGGGCGACTTTGTTGATGTGGATGGTGTGCGCATCTTTGGTGTCAGATATCTCGGATCGCAGACCCGTAACACGATCCCAAAGATCGCTGAGGAGATTGGAGCGATCAATGACCGGTTCGAGTGTGGGTCTGGCAAGCCGGATTACACGCTTCTGATGATGCACTTCGGGATGGAGGGTGTGATCGGCGCGTCCGGCATCGGGGAGGTCTCTTACAATTCCCTGCTTCCGCTGCGTGATGTCGTTGATTACCTTGCGCTTGGTCATTACCACATACAATACGAGTATGATGGATGGATATTTAACGGGGGAAGCTGTGAAATGGTATCAATGTCTGAACACAAGAAGCCAAAGGGGTTTTACCATGTTGTGGATGGTAAGGCGTCGTTTCAAAAGGCAGCGCCCCGTCCGGTGGAACGGTTCGGAATTGACACCAGTGACATACTGTCGCTTCAGGACCTGTACAGCACTGTCGGGTCGGTTATTGGCGGTGTGCCATGTACGGACCCAAGCGCAGAGCCGCTCGTTGAGATTATGTTGCATGGCGACCTCAAATTCCCGAGAACTGACATATCCATTGAGAAGATCAAGGAAATCGTCTCCGCGCACATCACGTCGCTGTGGGTCAATGTGAAGGTCATCGACACGAAGGAACCGGTCGGCGTCGATTGTCGTTCCGACGTTTCCAGATCGGAGATCGAGCGATCGGTGATTGAGGAGATGGTCAAAGGCACGCAGCATCGTAGGCACCTGAAGGATGTTGTGGAGATGATTATCGAGGCGAAACAGCTCGCAGTCACCGGGACCGACCCTGAGACCATCCTTGAACGGCTGCAAGGTTCGTTTGACGCCATCCGGGGGGAAGATGGGCGGAGTGAACAGACCGACCTGCCGTTTGGCAGTGGCGGCATGGACGACAGGGACAACCGGGGTGGTGCAGATGTGGATTGACGCAATCGAACTCAGGAACATCAAGTCGTATTCCGATGAGGAGATCTCGTTCAGACACGGTGTCAACGGCATCAGCGGGGCGAACGGCGCTGGCAAGACAACGATCCTTGAGGGCATCGGTTTTGCGCTCTTTGACAATCTCCAGTACAGCCAGAAGCATTTTCTAAGGAAAGGGGCAAAGTCAGGAGACGTCCGGATACACGTCACCGCCGCAGATGGTATGGAATACACGATCTCACGGTCGATTAAGGGCGACTATCGGGTTGGATCGCCTGTTGGGGATCTGGCAGTTGGAAAGATCGATGTGCAGGACTGGATAGTGGAAAATCTTTTCGGTGGCGCCATAAATTCGGGTGATCTCTCGTCCATATTCGAGAATGCGGTTGGAGTTCCACAGGGCACATTCACCACATCGTTCCTTTCAACCCCAACGGTGCGAAAAAAGGTTTTTGACAGCATTCTCCGGGTGGATGAGTACAGAACAGCATTCGAGAACCTAAACGACGTCTCAAAAATCATCAAAAACGAGATCGATCACCTGGAGAAGAAGCATCATGAGCTGAAGGGGCGTACATCGAACTATGGCGAGTTAAAGGAGCGGTTCGGGCGCGAACGAAGCAGGGTTTCGAAGATACAGGAGGATCTAGCTGAACTTACGAAACGTCTGGAGCAATTGGGACTTAAGAAGGATGATCTCGGCAAGAAGAAGGAATTAATCGATTCCACCGGAAAAGAGATAGAAAAACTTGAGCGAGACATCGAAGAGTTGGGAAAGCATCTTGTCACCGCAAAAAAACAACTTGGAGAGGCACTGGACGCAAAAAAAGTGCTTGAGGAGACAACGGATGCTAAGGTAGAGTATCTTGAATCTCAGAAAAAATTGAAGGATCTGGATTGCGAGAAACATAAAAGAAACCGTCTTAATGAGCAGAGGCTAAAGCAGGAGAGTGCGATACAGCAGATTGAACAGGAGCTGGAAAAGAAGAAGAATCTCTCGGAAGAACTGGAAAAGAACAGGAAGAAGCTACGCGAGATTGCGCCGCTGGTTATGGAACAGCAGGAACTTTTCAGGGAGCTGCGGAGTATCGAGGAGCGGGCAAGGGACATTGTCTCACTGAAATCAAAAATCAGCGATCTTGAGAGGGAGAAGAAGAGCTTTGATGAGTTCTCAAAGGATCGCAGTCGGCTTGAGAAGGAGCAAGTGGCGATTGAGCCGCTGGTTACGGAACA
>DAWR01000109.1 GCA_002506015.1 Candidatus Methanogasteraceae archaeon UBA261
TGAAATTCATAGGCAACAACTACTATGTCTACAGCGCAACGAGTGAATGGGACAAGAGCAAGAAGAAGGTACGGAAAATAACCGAGTACATTGGATCCATAGATCGCGATGGCATATTCAAGAAGAAGAGGATGAGATCACATATTCAGGAGTCCAGGCGAGAGGTCTTTGAGTATGGGAATTGCGCGCTTGCATATCATCTGATAGAAGATATTGAAGACCTTCTGGCAGAAACGACGCCTTACTGCCGCGAGATCATTGTCTCTGCCATAATCAAGGCAATCGACCCTAAACCGTTGAGGCTATTTGCTTCCAGGTGGGAAAAGTTTTATCTCTCCAAACAGATCGATGTCAGCCTTTCTCCAAAGCACCTTTCATCGGTTTTACAGAATATTGGAAAAGATATACATACGTGGTATGACCTTTTTTCAAAACTCGCAACCAAAGACGATCTTCTGCTATATGACTTAACATCTGTCATTACATATTCAAAGAACATCAAACTGGCAGAGAAAGGATACAACGCAGATCATGAATACCTTGATCAGATCGGAGTTATCATGGCTTTCTCGTCCATCACAAAGTTGCCTGTTGGAGTAGACGTCTTTTATGGATCTATGAGGGATATAACTACAATCAGAGACTTTATCGAAAGATTTCCCAAGAAAGACTTCGGGTTCATATTCGATCGAGGATTCTCGTCGTATAAATTGCTGGAAGATCTGATGCAATGGGGGATACACTATATGGTGCCTCTACGGAAGAATTCAACGCTCATCGATATTAGATGGATGCGCTGGAAGGGTCCTTTCCTGTACAGGGATAAGCCGGTCAGGTGGGGTACAAAAAAGACCGAGTATGGCACTTTATATGCCTTTGAAGACCCTTTGAACGAAGGAGAAGAAGAGCAATCTCTTCTCAGGAAAGTTGAATCAAATACAATCAGTATGGCTGAATTTGAACAGAAACGTAAACTTGCCGGGGTATTTTGTTTGATATCAGACATGACTAAAGATGGATCCGATATGTTCGACCTGTACAAGGGTCGAGAAGATGTGGAAATGGCATTCGATGCTATGAAAAACGAATTAGAGTCTGACAAGACTTACTTAAGGTCAGATGAAACGGTAAGAGGCTATTTTCTCGTCACATTTCTTGCTATGAGAATATACTTCAAGATATTGAAGAGATTGAGAGAAAAGAAGCTTACAAGCAAGATATCCGTGGATGAGGTACTGTTCGAGCTTTCAAAAGTTACGAAAATTGTGGAGGCGAATGGAATGGAGTACTTCGCAAAGATTCCGAAGAGAGCAAGACGTATGAGTTCACTATTCCCCGAGGCTCTACCTATGGGTTAAACTGCGGAGTTACGGTCAGCTATATCATCTTTAAAAACCTTGCGCCGATATTCTGGGAAAAAAACAATATAATAATTAGTATGAAATACCGAACTTCCGGTTGTTTTGGCTTCTATAAACTATATATACCACTTCGGCCAATATAAGTGTTGTGTCAAGACGAACTTTCAAATACCGGATTTACCCGACCAAAACGCAAACAACAATCCTGTTGCACTGGTTGAACGTATGCAGGTATCTGTACAATGAGCTGCTTGCAGACCGTAAGAATGCTTATGACCGGTGCGGTATTGGAGTAAACTATAATCAACAGGCGGGGCAGTTGAAATACCTGAATCTCGGCATACACTCACAGGTTGCGCAGGATGTGATTCGCAGATTGGATAAGGCGTTTCAGAACTTTTTCAGGCGCGTGAAAAACGGTGAGAAACCCGGATACCCACGGTTTCAGGGTAAAAATCGATATGACAGTTTCACGTATCCCCAATCCGGATTCACGATACTGGACGGCGGCAAACTAAAGCTCTCGAAGATCGGAACGATCCGGATGTTCATGCACCGGGAAATTGTCGGGACGATCAAAACCTGCACAATCCTACGCGATGGGGATCGGTGGTACGCAGCCTTCAGCGCAGAACTGCCAGACCCGGAGCCAAAAGAGATCAAGACCTCTGTTGGCGTGGATGTCGGGATAACAATGCTTGCGACACTATCCGACGGTACGGAGATTGAGAATCCAAAAACCCTCGATAAGTACGACTCGAAGTTGAGAAAAGCACATAGAGACCTATCACGGAAAAAGAAGGGATCAAATAACCGGAATAAGCAGAAGACCGCTCTTGCAGGGGTGTATCGTAAGGTTAGAAATGCTCGAAAGGACTGTCTGCACAAAGCAAGCCGGATACTTGCAGATACATACGATCAGATTGTATTTGAGGACTTGCAGATCAAAAACATGGTCAAAAACCATCATCTTGCAAGATCAATTCACGATGCATCTTGGAGCATGTTAATCAATTTCACGACCTATAAAGCAGAATACGCTGGTGGAGTCGTAGGACTGGTTAATCCAAGAAATACATCAAAACAATGCTCTGTTTGCGGTTGTATCCAGCCGATGCCGCTCTCACAGAGGACATACCGATGTCCTGACTGTGGCAGCGTCATGGGGCGGGATCACAACGCCGCAATCAACATCAAAAACAGATATGTACCCACGGACTGTGAGGAATTAACGCCTGTGGAGATGGTTGCATGAGCAACCGCTATGAACCAGGAAGCCCCGCTACTTGTGGTGGGGAGGAAGTCACTAAACTTGAAGTTAATGACCGAAATAGTGAAAGAAAAACCAACCGACCGCAAGAGAGCCCCCAAATCTATTTGGAGGTTGCGTGGCAGGGGTTGCAAGGTGTTGTGTGGGGGTAAACCACTCGTTTGAGACTCTCGCAGGTGAATTAAGGATGACAATAGAAGAACAGGTACAACTGGCAAAGAACGCAGCGCTCGGACTCGCAGCCGCAACAACAGAGGCAAAGAACAGTGCGCTTGAGCGCGTGGCTCGTAGCATAGACGAGAACAGAGAGGAGATACAGAGCGCGAATGAACTGGACATAGAGGACGCAGAGAAAGCAAACCTCACACCGGCACTCATCAAAAGGCTCAAGCTCGATCGCCAGAAGATCGATGAGATGATCGAAGGTGTACGATCGGTGATCAGCCTCGCCGATCCTGTTGGAAATGTCCTCTCTGCAACCGAACTCGACGAGTCGCTCACGCTTTACAAGGTCTCAACTCCGATCGGTTTGATCGGTGTTATCTTTGAGTCCAGACCCGATGCGCTCGTTCAGATCGGGACGCTTGGAATTAAATCAGGGAATGCGGTCGTGCTGAAAGGCGGATCCGAAGCCAAAAGGAGTAATCGGATACTGTTTAACCTGATAAAAGATGCAATCGAGGAGGATGCGATATTCAAAGACACAATTCAGCTTGTCGAGACGAGAGAGGACGTGCGTGAGCTCTTGAAACTCGACAGCCACATCGATCTCATGATCCCGAGGGGCTCGAATGCGCTTGTGAAATATGTCCAGGAGAACACGAAGATTCCGGTTCTCGGGCATTCGGACGGGCTATGCCATGTGTACATAGACAAGGACATTGATCTCGATATGGCTGTTGATATCGCGTTTGATTCGAAGTGCCAGTATGCGGCGGTCTGCAATGCGATGGAATCCCTTCTTGTCCATGCGGATGTTGCCGACGAGTTTCTACCCAGGGTCAAGGCGAGGTATGATGCGGAGAGCGTCGAGTTGAGGGGCGGTGATCGGGTGAGAGCGGTGATCGGGTGCGACCTGGCATCTGATGAGGACTGGATAACCGAGTACAACGACCTCATCCTCTCGATTCGAATCGTTGACTCGGTAGAGGACGCAATCGATCATATAAACCGGTATGGCAGCCACCACACCGATGCGATCGTGACATCTGATGAAAAGACTGCTGAGCGCTTCATGGAGGGGGTTGACTCGTCATCGGTTATGTGGAACTGCTCAACAAGGTTCTCGGATGGATTTCGGTACGGGCTCGGTTCCGAAGTAGGGATCTCGACTGGCAAGATTCACTCTCGCGGTCCTGTTGGGCTGGAGGGGCTCACGATCTACAAGTACAAGTTGATCGGGACCGGGCAGATCGTTGCCGATTACGCAGATGGAACCAGGCAGTTCACACATCGACAGGTGGCGTGAGGCGCGAGGTGATGGGATTCATGAGGTCGCTTCGAACGGATCGGGTCATTGTCAAGGTCGGGACGAACACACTCACCACTGCTGGCGGCGGTCTCAACTACGTGCTGATCGAGAGCATTGCAGAGCAGATATCTGAACTCAAGGGGCATGGGCATGAGTTCATCATCGTCACATCCGGTGCGATCGGGCTCGGATGCAACGAACTTTCACTTCGGGAGAGACCATCCGATATCGTTTTGAGGCAGGTTTGCGCTGCGATCGGGCAGAGCAAGATTATGGGGGTGTATCATCGCGCTTTCGAGCATTATGGCGGGATCGTTGCTCAGATCCTCCTCACTTACGGCGATTTTAAGGATGAGTCAAAGCACAAAAACCTCAGAAACGGGATCCACGAACTCCTGAAGCTGGGCATAACTCCGATCATCAACGAGAATGACGTCGTTGCGATAGACGAGATCGCGGGGGCGTTTGGCGATAATGACAGTCTCTCCGCGATGGTCGCGGTTGACGTGGGCGCAGGTCTTCTGATCCTCTTGACCGATGTTGACGGATTATACGACGACGATCCTGGAGATAACGATGGTGCAAGGTTGATTAGGACGGTTACCGAGATAACCCCGGAAATTGAGGCAATGGCAGGCAGAACCGGATCCGGACTCGCTGTTGGCGGGATGAAGACGAAGGTCGATGCTGCGAGAGTCTGCATGGGGGCAGGATGTGATCTCGTGATCGCGAATGGGCGGGAGGGGGGTGCGATCCGTAGGATTGTTGCAGGGGATGAACTGGGGACGTTGTTTCATGGGACGCGTGATCAGTCATGATAACAGGCGACGAACACTCCATGATCAATTGATGCGAACTCGATATACCGGTTCAATAACTTGTGGTAGGAACCACGAGATTACACAGATTCCCACAAGATTTCTGCGTTAATCTTGTGTAACCTCGTCTGTTGACAAGAAGTTGTATAACAGATTGCCTAACCGGCTACCCCCTCC
>DAWR01000153.1 GCA_002506015.1 Candidatus Methanogasteraceae archaeon UBA261
CTCGTCCTTAGTCGGCGGTTTTTTGCGGATATTTACACAATATTGAGTATGTGTATTGCGCTCTCGGCAATCGTTGCACAATCCGGCGGCTCACCGTTTTTCGGGGGAACGGCAACCGATGAGATCGGGAGAATAAAAAAAGAAGGTGGGGGCTGTTCTTAGCCCGAAGTACATCTCTGGTGGTCTCAGGATTCCAGTAGTCCCCTCACAGTCTTCGCAATCTTCTTGAACGCCGTTATCTTGTTGATTACGCCCTTTGCTCCCGCATTCATGGCTTCCTCGATCAGATCCGGCTCATAATAAGCGGTTACCAGGTACACCCTCGCATCGGGGTCGCTCTCAAGAATTCTCCGGGTAGCCTCGATGCCGTCCATCACAGGCATCCGCATGTCCACTAGCACGAGATCGGGACTCATGTCATCGCAAGCGAGCTGTGCGTACATTTCAACCGCGATCTTCCCGTTTTCTGCTGTGTGCGTCTTGATATCATCATAAGCCACACCGAGATAAATCTCTATCAACTCGCGGATATTCGGTTCGTCGTCTGCAACCAGTACGTGATATGTCATGCTTCACCCTCTTTGACATTCCCCGCAATTACGGTGAGTTATGCCATATTTTTCGCTTCAATTCGTTCTTTGCATTGATTAAATGTTTTTTCAGTCGCTATTCGGGCAACCCCCAGAAATCTGATGTTCCCACCGTGCCCCTCGATTATCCCCTAACTGATGCACACACCCAGTGCGGTACCCTTCCCGCGTCACCCCCACCAGATGGCTGCGAGCGCGCATTTATGGCGCCCCGCCGCCGTCGCTGAGCCCATGCTGTGATAATTGCTTCCCGCAATATATATGTCATCCGGTCGAAGTTTCGTTGCAAGGTGGTGATTTGTACAACCGGATAGTTCAGTAAAACGATCACAGTAGCCTGGACTTGAGCATGAATTCGGCGTTTAGAACCGATGCACCGGCAGCGCCGCGGACCGTGTTGTGCCCCATCACAATATACCTGATTCCTTCCCTGATACGTCCGACAGAGACACTCATGCCGCCGCCCCTGTCACGGTCCAGTCTCGGTTGCGGTCGGTCAGGCTCGTCGTGAACAATGATTACATGTTCGGGCTCAGTCGGTAGATCAAGTCCCGGATCAAAGTTCAGAAATGCGTCCCGAACCTCTGCAGGAGTTGGGTTGTCTGCCAGTCGGATCCAGACCGCCTCGGTGTGACCATCGAGAACAGGCACCCTGTGGCAGCTTGCGCTGACCCCGAATGACGCATCGACAATGGAACTGCCATCGAACGTTCCGAGCAGTTTCTGTGCCTCGTTCTCGACTTTCTCCTCCTCACCGCCGATGTATGGGACAACGTTGTCGAGAATCGCCATTGATGAGACGCCGTCGTATCCCGCTCCGGAGACTGCCTGCATCGTCGCAACCTTGACATCCTCAATTCCGAACGTAACGAGAGGCTTCAGGGAAACCGCGAGCATGATAACCGAGCAGTTCGGATTGGTCACGATTGCACCATCCCAGTTCCGCGTCTCCCGCTGGACATCGAGCAGTCCGAGATGATCCGAATTGACCTCGGGGATTATCAACGGCACATCCGGCTCCTGCCTGAATGCCGATGCGTTGCTTGCGACAGTCGCGCCTGCGCGGGCGAATGCTGGTTCGACGGTCTGCGCAACATTGGCGGGAAGCGCCGAGAAGACGAGGTCCGCTTCCACCTCTTCCGGTTTCATGGAGACCACAGTCTCTTTTCCGATATCGTTCGGAAGTGCGGATGCAAGTCTCCAGTTGGCAGCGCGTGCGTACGGTTTGCCAGCACTTCGCTCCGATGCGGCAAGCGCTGTCAGCTCAAACCACGGGTGGTCTGCGAGTGCCTCGATGAACCGCTGCCCGACTGCGCCGGTTGCTCCGAGTACTCCGACATTTACTGTTTCCATAATATCCGCCCACAAATGAAATGTTAATAAAAAATAAAAAAGGGATGGATTGATCCGATCAATCCATCGTTATCGCTTCTGCGGGACAGGCTTCTACGCAGGTGCCGCATTCAGTACATTCGTCCTGATCGATCACTGCAATATCGTTATCGTTCAGGGAGATTGCTTCTGCAGGGCATTCATCCACGCAGGTTCCGCATCCCGTACATTCCTCTTCGTTTACCGTTACTGTCATGTTTATCTCCTCTTATCATGTTTATACAATCGCTCAAGAGCGAATGGTATAATGCTACAGGAGTATCAAATAGATACTGTAATAAATAGTTTACGCTTGGATATCCTAAACTTGGGCATCTTTATATCCTGATGCGCGGCTACACATCCTCAAAATCAACGTCCAGAACAGGGAGGTTTTTCCGCGACCCATTGACGGTATAACATCTCCAGCTCCTCTCGTCGTACGGAAACCCGGCGATGATGTGGCAGTTTCCGGTCCGTGCAAACAATGCCAGATCGTGGCGTGATGGTCTGACATTCGGTGTCGGGTGGCTGTGCACAGAGCCCGCAATCGAGATTGTCGGCATCATGAATAGGTGCATCACCGCGCTCACCTCAGAGGACTCGGTTCCCGGGAGCACAACGACCTCGGTTATGACCCCGTTCTCTGCGCGCAACAGCCCGGCAAATTCATTTGGTGCTGTGGATTTGCTCACCTCGAGTATAAATGTGAGGGTGTCACGTGCAATCCCCCTGATCTCTTTTATTGACATCTCTACGGACCCGTCGGGATTCGAACCCGAGACGTCCGGCTTAGAAGGCCGGCGCTATATCCTGGCTAAGCCACGGGCCCCTTGCCATGGATATGTACATGAATCAGTGCCGGTCTTAATTAAACCTGTCACTCACCACCCAGTATCACCACTCATTACAGCATTCACTTTCACCCAGCACTTTGAGCAGATTTATGCCAGTCCGGCAACCATCTATCAGTATGCTCTACACAGTGCATGAACTGACGCGGCAGATCAAGCATAAAATTCAGGACGATTCCGCACTCTCCGGAATCTCTGTTCGGGGCGAGATCTCCAATTTCACGCATCACACGTCAGGACACATGTATTTTACTCTGAAAGACGAGCATAGCCAGCTAAATTGTGTTATGTTCCGCAGTGCGAATGCGCAACTGAAATTCAGACCGGAGCGCGGACTCGGTGTGATCTGCAACGGTGATATCACGGTGTATGAGGTCCGGGGGGTGTATCAGATGATGGTTCGGGGTATGCAGCCGGACGGCGTCGGCGCGCTCTATCAGGCATTCGAGCAACTGAAAAAGGAGTTATCCGAGAGAGGGTTCTTTGATGAGGCTATAAAGAAGCCGCTGCCCCCATTTCCACAGACTGTTGGGATTATCACATCCCAGACAGGCGCGGTTCTGCATGATATACTGAACGTCATCAGACGGAGGTTTCCTGCTGTGAGAATCGTGCTTGCGCCGACACGGGTGCAGGGCGAGGGTGCGGCAGCAGAGATTGCGCATGCGATACGGCAGATGAATCGATCAGCCCTCGCAGAGTCGATCGATGTTATGATCGTTGCGAGAGGTGGCGGCTCAATTGAGGAACTCTGGGCATTCAATGAGCCGGAGGTTGCTCGGGCGGTCTTTGAATCGAGGATTCCGATCGTATCTGCTGTCGGGCACGAGACAGATGTCACGATCTGTGATTTCGTCGCTGATCTGCGTGCACCGACGCCGTCAGCGGCTGCTGAGCTCGTGGTTCCGGATCAGGAGCAGATCCGGCAGCAGATTGAGGGCTTGCGGGAGAAACTCGATTATGAGATCAGAAGAACTATCGAGGCGTGTCGGAACCGGACAAAAGATCTGGAGCGTGGTGTGGTGCACCCGAAAGACCGGATCGATCAGTTCCGGCAATACATCGATGAACTGAGCCGGCAGATGCACACAACGGTTGCGCACCGGATGGAACTGCACAGAAAAGACCTTTCCATGCTCGGTGCGACGCTGCATGCGCTGAGTCCGCTCAACCATCTTCAGCGCGGCTACAGCATCGTTCAAAGGGTTCCGGATCGATCCGTCGTTACCACAATTAGTGACGTGTCCATGGATTCTGATCTGCAGATACGGGTCACGGACGGCAGAATCGGGTGCAGGGTGCACAAGATAACAGAAGGGTGGAATGATCAGGAGGATTAACTATATGAGTGAAAGCGAGGATATCACATTCGAGGACGCACTCAAGCAACTCGAGGAGATCGTGCACGAACTGGATGAGTCGGAATTAACGCTCGACAACGCTCTTGCGAAGTTCGAGACCGGGGTTGCGCTCTCAAGGCTCTGCCACAGGCAACTGGACGACGCCGAGATGCGAATCGAGCAGTTGATTGAGGATGATTGCGAGGGTGGAGCAGAGGTCCGCACGGAACAGATGATGCTCGATTGAAGCGGTGGAGTCCGCGTGGTTGGGCTTGCGGTATTAGGCAGCTCCCAATAAATAACCTACCAGCAGGCAGGCTCGAGGGGGACATCCCACTTTGGTAAACTCTCCAATCTTTTGACCCGCTCTTCACAGATTTTCATCGCTTCTTTTGTTAATTTCACTCCTTTCTGGTAAACTTTGTCGATAAGATGGACTGCAGGATGGACACTGTTCCAGGTCATGGTTTCAGCCATTGGAAAAAGTCGTTAAACCCGCACCATGTGCGCGGGGCGGTTCAACTCACAAAGACCAACGCATACGCCACAACTTCACAACCTCGATTCTGGTCAATACCCTTATATCGCATAACCCTGATACAAAACGCGGTGATACATCTATGGCTGATGTAAAAATTGGATTTGTAAAACTTGGGAATCTTGGGATGTCCCAGGTGATTGACCTTGTTCTTGATGAGATTGCAGCAAGAAAGGGGATTATGGTACGAACGCTTGGAACCGGCGCAAAGATGGGCGTGGATGAAGCGAAAGACACGGAAGCATTGATCAAGCATTGGGATCCTGATTTTGTTGTGATGATCAGCCCGAATGCGGGCGCACCCGGACCGACTGCGGCACGGGAGGTCTACAAGGACACGCCAACGATCGTTGTTTCGGACGGTCCTGACAAGAAGGATGCGCGTCAGGCACTGAAGGATGCTGGTTTCGGATCAATCATTCTGAAGGTCGACCCGCTGATCGGCGCGAAGAGAGAGTTCCTTGACCCAACAGAGATGGCGTCGTTCAATTCGGATGCGATGAAGGTCTTGTCCTCGTGCGGTGTTGTACGCATGATACAGGAGGCGTTTGACAATGTGATTGATCAGGTCGCTTCCGGCAAGTCAGGAAAAGACCTTGAACTGCCATACATTCTTGGAAGCCCTGAGAAGTGCGTTGAGCGCGGATGCTTCGAGAACCCGTACGCAAAGGCGAAGGCTCTTGCTGCGCTCCACATGGCAAACACGGTTGCAGCGATCAACTTCCCTGCCTGCTTCATACACAAGGACGTCGAGAAGGTCGCGCTCACAGCAGCGGCAGGTCATGAGATGATGACTGCGGCAGCGGTTCTTGCAAGAGAAGCACGTGAGATTGAGAAGGCGAATGATACGCTCTTCCGCCAGCCACATGCAGCGAAAGGCAACCTGCTGACCAAGACAAAGCTCTACGATAAACCGACATAAGGTGCATAAACGCACCTTTACTTTTTCCGGCGGATGTTGCATCCGGGATACGGGCTCTTCGCTATTTTGCAGAATAACCGGAAATTATGGTGGTCCCGCTCAGGACTTCGCTACGGTGATATGATTCTTTATTGGTGTGTTTAGCTGAGGCGAAAAAACCACGCGATTTCACGAGATTGACACAAGAAGATGGTGGCACATATAACTACGTAGATACGTTGATTAGTCCCGCAATTATGATTCTATTCTTCTGGCAAGAAAAATAACCGCGAAGGGGGCAGATGACCACAATAGTTGCGCCAGCCGCAACATCCCTGCGGGTATACGCCACACCGCCACAACTTGAGAGTTTCAATGCTAACAACAAGCAACTACTCAGGTACCTAAAACCATTATCAGTGGGCTTCACTAGTAACCTCGGGGCCATTGCCCCCACACAAGAGGTGCGCTATTCTTACGTAACAACCGGCAAATTTCCAATCACACGCCGAAAAAACGATCCCTCACCCATTCACCACAATTCCCGCATACCCGACTACATCCTGCATCGGCTGAACGTCCCCGCTATTTGCGTAATTGAGCAGTCTGGCGGAGTTTGCACCAAGCCCCCTGCACACCCGCATCATGACCGCGATCGGACCGTATCCACATACCGAGGCGTCCCGCTCACGGATTCGTGAGTAGAATTCAGTCACGTTCAGTTCAAGGATAGGCTCAATCACGTAATGGTCGGTATCGTACGCCACGTTTGCGGGCTTGTAATGCGTGAAATCAGAGGAGGCTATCACAACAACCTTTTTGTCGGTCTCTGAGATCGCATCCATCAGTTCGGCACTCACATCACGTGTCATATCCTCATCCTGCAAGCCCATGCAGACCGGAACGATCTCAAAGTCACGAAACCTCGTCTGCAGAAACGGAATCTGAACCTCGATTGAATGCTCGTATAGATGCGCGGTTTCGTCGATATCGATTATGCTGCGCGAGAGCGACTCGATGATATCAAGATCGCAATCAACGGTTCCGAGCGGCGTACTCCACGAATCAGATGACGCCGAGACAACAGAGCCGTAACCCGTGTGATTTGGCCCGATTATGACGAAGGTATCGGCATCCGGGAGCGCTGCGTACACATGCGCCGCTGTCCGTCCTGAATACAGGTATCCGGCATGCGGCACAACCGCACCCATGATCGTTTGATCCGGCGCAATCGTAATTTTCGAAAAATATGATTTGATCTCCTTTTTCAGAGTTCTGGGGTTTGAGGGATAGAACTGTCCTGCGACTGCCGGCATTCTCATAGTTGCTCACCGATCATGTAATGGTTCTGTTAGACTTATATTTAACCGCGGGTTCCGGTCTCGAACGTTTCGGTGCACCGCAACCACAATGTTGATAACCCACCTCATCAATATCAGCACTACATCCTGATAGGGCCGATAGATCAGGGGTAGATTGCTTCCTTGGCATGGAAGAGGCCTCGGGTTCGAATCCCGATCGGTCCATCCACCACAAACACCTGCAATGCGGGGGTTGCCCAGCCAGGTCAAAGGCGATAGGTTCAGGGCCTATTCTCGCAGGAGTTCGAGGGTTCGAATCCCTCCCCCCGCATCCATTCTGTTCACCGACCGAACCGTTCCATAATCGCGCTCTCGCGCAGGACTTCGTACCCGAGTTCCTCCACATTTGCGCGAATGCGGTTCCGCTGCGCAGCGTTCATCGATTTTCTGTCAAAGTACACAAAATCCGCACTCGATTTCACGAGCGCATCGCGGATCAACTCGTAATCAAGATTGTCCAGTTGATACTTTGGGAAGTTGTGCCCGAACGTGATATCGGTCTCAAGGATCAGCTTCGTCTGCCTCGGCGCATAATGTCCCCCGCCAAAACCGACCGCAACAGGGAAATCGGACTCAGATAACTCCAGAATCGCACTCGCAACGATTCTGCCAGCGTCCTGATCGACCCACTCAGCCTCGGTGCTACCAACCTCGATGTAGATGGATGGCACAGATAGCGCGGTTGGACCGTGGTGGGTCGATTCCATTGCGACCTCGTAATCGGTACCTTCTGCAAGATTATGCATCGAGTGCAGAAATGACTTCAGTGCTTGCGGCGCCGCCGGGGCGAGTTCATGAGGATTGCCCCCGAATCCAGAATCTCCGACGTTCCCTGTGAAATGCGCAGAGAATAACCGTTTGTTGTTGTCGCTCTTGTGTTTTGATGCAAAGATGATCATATCTGTTGGCAGCCCACGTCTCTTTAGTTCGGAATCGATGTGATCGCAGAAGATGTGGAGTTTCGCAACCTCAACAATTCTGAATTGGTCTGACTCGTAGACGTCTCCGGCGCGCTCCCAGTCGTGCAGCGCAATCAGGTTCTCCATTATGTTCATGCTCGCCTGATCGGCTGCGGAGCAGATGATTGTGGTTTTTAGGGTCATGGTTGTACTCGCTTGAAGGATGTGTTTGCGATTATCAGATGATTGATCATATTCGGTCATATTCAATCATATAGCAACCGATCGAGTTTTGTCGGGCAGTCGCCGCCATATCTGCAAAAGCGATCATCGCAACATAAGGATTCGATTTATGCCATCCGTTCATCCGATGAACTCATATATCGAGGTCTGCCTCGCCCCCATCCCATCTCCGATCTCCGACTCCGCCCCCATCACCCGAAGATTCGACAACCGTATCCCAATCAGCCTGAGCTTCTTATTCTTCCCGATGAACTCGCCCACAAGTTCCTTTGAGATCCTCTTGACCAGTTCCGGATCGGAACTCATAAATCCGATGCTCCTTGCCCGCGTGTGCGTATCGAAGCCCTCGAACCTGACCTTCACAGAGACCGTCCTGAAGAGACATCCCGCATTAAGCAGTGCTTTATGCGTCCCATCTGCGAGCGCATCGATTGAATCGTAAATAACATCCGGATCAGACGTGTCCTCATCGAATGTAATCTCCCGTCCCACCGATTTGACTGTTCTATCCTCCTCAACCGCACTCCCATCGATTCCACATGCAAGAGCATGCATCCGGTAGCCCCACTTCCCGAATCTCGAGACGAGTCTTCTGAGATCATGTTCTCTGAGTTCATGGATCGTCGTAACCCCGATCCCTTTGAGCATCTGTTCCGTCTTCTTCCCGATTCCGGGAATCTTTGTAACCGGCATCGGGTCAAGGAACTCCTGCACACAATCGGGCGCAACAACGGTCAACCCGTCCGGCTTCTCCATATCAGACGCAATCTTTGCAACAAGCTTGTTCAGACCTATCCCGATGGAACACGTGAGTTTCTCCTTTTCGAGGATCTCCTCTTTGATTTCTCGAGCAATCCCGATCGCATCCTCAAGAGTGTTCGCTTTCACATCAAGAAAAGCCTCGTCGATACTGACTCTCTGGAATTTATCCACGCACGCAAAACTCCGAAGAATCCTCATGATCCGTCCGGAAACGCTCTGGTACAGAGCCATTGCGACAGGCAGAAACGTTGCGTCAGGGCAGAGCCGGTATGCCTTTGAGATCGGCATCCCGGAATGAATCCCGTACTCTCTGGCTTCGTACGAACATGTGCTGACAACGCCCCTTCCTGCGCCCTCCTTCGGATCCGCGCCAACCACCACCGGAAGCCCCACAAGCTCTGGATGCCTGACCGTCTCAACAGATGAGAAGAAACTATCCATATCCACGAGGAGGATAGTTCTACTTCTGAGCCTCAGCCTCCTCGATATTGCGCACCTCCTCGCCATCCACGATCATGTCGAGCATGAAATACTTCTCCACGTACCGGGTAAGTTCCTCATCCGAGATGCATGAAACCCGCTCCTCCGCATCATACAGCCGTTGAATGTCCTTCTGAATATCCGCAATTCGTGGATCGTTCTTGTCAACGCTGACAGTCACATGCATCAGTTCATGAAGTGCCTCCTCGACTTTATGTCTGACCACTTCCCTTCCCGAGGAGTCTCCAATCAAGAGCTGCCGGTTCGCACCGATTATCTCTGGGGGATACGGCTCATAAGTGAACGGATTCTTGATCACGCCTGCGGTATGTATCCCGCTCTCGTGCACAAACACATTCCTGCCAACAATCGACTTGTTCCGTGGTATCCTGATCCCAATATGGTTTTCCATATACTCTGCAAACTGTGCCATGCAGGAGAGATCGTATTTCTCGAATCCCTCGACTCGTCTTGTCAGGAACAAGAGAATCTTTTCGAGTTCCGTGTTTCCGGACCGCTCCCCGATTCCGAGGAACGTCAGACTTGACCAGTTGGCACCATACTCAAATCCTGCGAGCGCTGATGAGACACTGAGCCCGAAATCGTCATGGATATGTGTCTCTATGTTCTTTGCGCCGAGTTCCCTGAGTCCCGAGACGATCTTTGGGATGCTGTATGGTTCACATGCCTGCGTAAACGGAACCGCGAAACCGAGCGTGTCGCATATTCTGATGGTGCAATCGGGATCGATCTCGAGGAGGTCATGAACGAGCGGATACACAAACTCATGCAGATCAGAACGAGTCATGTCCTCGAGATGCGCACGGGTGCGCAGCCCATGATCGACTGCATACTGGAGCGCATTCAGATACCGTTCGCTGGCTTCCTCCCGGCTGACAAGTTGCATCTTATCGAATATATGCGAATCAGAGACCGACATTAAAATCCCAGTCTCTTTGATGCCGTCCACATCAAGCACGAAATCGATGTCCGCGGGAAGCGCACGAGCCCAGCCAGTGATCTCGGGATACTCATATCCAATGTCCTGCATGGCTTTGATTGCGTCCTTGTCCCGCTTGTGGAATACGAACGTCTCCAGCTTCTCGATTCCGATCTCATGCAGAAACTCGTAGATCTTGAGCTTGTGCTTGCGCTTCATCACAACGCCCGGCATCTGCGAGCCGTCCCTGATCGTGCTGTCGCTAATGAATATTTCCTGCCCCATGGGCAGTACAATCCTTGGAAGATCCTCGTAATCCTTGTATACCACCATAGTACTGCCCTACCGTTTTACTACCGTCTATTTACAGTCTACTTCGCAATCAGCATCTCCGCAGTATCGGGTCGGTATGTCCAATCTTTAGGGAGAACGCCTGTTTTGCGATAATACTTAACAAGTCTTCGTATCTTGGATTCTGTCAGTTGCAGCGCACGCTTGTTGTGAACATCCTTCTTGTTGCCGCTGAGATGCGTGCGTAATCTGAGTGCCTTTACGATGAGGTTTCGCATACCCTCGGGAACATTCGGTGCCAGATCCTGGTCTTTTACAGTCTGCATGATCTTTTTTTTCGTGACCAACGTGGCATCTGGTATGCCGTGCCGATCCCGCAGAATCATCCCGATCTCGCTTGAGGATTTGTCCTGTTTCCACAGGTTGATTATAATCTGCTCGACTTCGTCCGATCCAACGTCCACCCATGGTGGACTCTCTGTTCGATACGGTCTCGTCGAACCCGATTTTCCTTTTCGTCGCGAATACATTCGTGCCATGTTGGGTAATATCTCAAGCGTTACTGATTTAAATCTTTCCTGTGAGTGTGCCGAGCATATCCCTGAACGTGAATCGTTCCGGAACTATAGCCACGTCCACGCCATAGCCCTGCAGCGCTCTGGCAGTGGGAGGTCCGATCGCAGCAATGACGCTCCCGTTCAGAGCGTCCACGATTCCCTGTTCTGCGTCCATTGATCGTGCAGTCGCAATGAAGTTGTGAACCGTCATCGCGCTGGTGAATGCGAAGATATCAATCTCGCGGGCAAGGGCGCGTTCGATCATCATCCGCTGCCTACCGTCGTCAGGTAGCACCAGTTTGTAGACCACGGTCTCGTGCACTGCAACCCCAGCACGCCCTGAGAGCGATCCGATCAGTGCAGGATCGCCGTGTGCGCTCCGCACAACCTCAATTGTCCTGCAATCGACCCCATTGAGCATTTCAGCGATCCCCTCTGAACTGTATGACTCAGGCATCATGGAAACTCTGATTCCGTGCTTTTCCAGTGCTTTCTTCGTCTTTGACCCGATGGCAACGACACATACCCGGTTCAGTGCCTGAACGAAACCCCCACGCGCAGAGTCCTCGAGCTTCTGCAACGTGAACCGGATCCCGTTTGCGCTCGTGAATATCACAATATCGGATTTGGAGGGGGGTTCAGACAGGGATTCGGATGCAAGCATGCGCTGCAGAAATAAATCGAAATTACTGTCGCGGTGATCAGCAAGCTCGATCATCGGCGCTGCGACCACATCAAAGCCATACGAGCGAGCCAGTTCAATTGAGGAGTCAAGGTGCATCTCCGGGCGCATGATTGCGATGACTGGTCTCTTCATGATGAATTGATTGGTCTCTTTTTGTAAAAATGTGTTGCGGTCTTCAATCCTGTAGAGCAACGCCCCTCAGACAACTCCGCACAAACTCCGCAACACCCGAACCGTAGGGTTCATTGCAGACGATGTCCGCCTCGCTCTTCAGAGCATCCACCGCATTTGCGACCGCAACCCTTACGCCTGCAACCGCAAACATCCCGAGATCGTTCTCGGCATCTCCGACGCACGCGAGGTGCGCCCTCTCAATTCCGTACATCTCTGCCGCTTTTACGATGCCGCTACCCTTGTTCACACCTTTCGGCATGACCATCACATCGTCTCGGTTGAGCTCGATATCAACAGATAGACCACTCCCGATCACGATCGCCTCCACAGCCTCAAGATGCTCAATTGTGGTCGCAACGATCACCTCCTCGATTGCAACAAAGTCCACGCCCGCGAATGCGGCTTTCAGTTCGCCCAGCCCTTCGCCCAGCAGCGTCTTTGTGCCATCCACGGGATCGTATATTACTGCGCCGTTCTCTGCGATTATGCAGTCCGCAAAGCCACGCCCCTCATTCACGCCCACCAGAAATGGAAGTCTCCGCCCTGATGCGACGAATACCTTTATCCCGTTCATCCGTGCGCCCATCAGACTTGCCGCCGCAGCTTCAGAGAGAACCAGCGACTCGTCGGTCAGCGTGCGGTCATAATCGCACACGATTGCCTCTATTTTGTTACCCGCCATTTCACAACAATCCCGTTATCCATTACTTCATGCGATATCAACTCAAGCCGGCATGCACCCCTACTATCTACGAAACCGGAACCATCAGCAAGCGTCGGAGCCGAATCTCCGCCGAGAATCATGTTTCCGATGTAGACATAGATCTCGTTCACCAGTCCCTGGCTGATCAGACCCCAGTTCAGCCTGCCGCCGCCTTCTACCATCAGTCTGCGAACGCCCATCTCGTGCAGGCGCTCAAGTGCGGCTCCAAGATCGACCCGGCGGTCGCCCACAACTATGATCTCCGCGCCTGCTGCAGAGAGAGCGTCCAGGCGTTCGGACGGCGCGGACCGGGTTGTGAGAATAACTCGTCTGCCAGACCCTTTTCTGAGAATGTCAGAGTCCACCGGCGTCTTTGCAAGACTGTCCACGACGATTCTGATGGGATTCTCGTCCTCTCCGGAATTCAGACGCTTTCTTCGAAATTCTTCTGACTTGACTGTCAGACTCGGATCGTCCGAAAGAACCGTGCCGATCCCAACCATGATTGCGTCTGCTCCGAATTTCAACTTATCCACACGCTGAAAGTCCAAATCTCCTGAAATGGGAACCTGCTTTCGTTCGTGCGTCGAGATCTTCCCATCCGCACTCATAGCAGCATTGATAAACACATACGGATGCATATAATCACGCTCAGAACAAGTATGAATAGGGAATTCGGGACACTTGCGTTTGAGGGGATGGATGGTTGTAAGAACGCAATATATGAACACATCCCGAATTCCATACCACGTATATGAATTTAAGGTATATAAATAATGCGGTCGAACGAGGGAGTAACGGCAAAGAGTTCTGGTAAGCGTTCAAGAGACATTGTTAGGATTGCACTCATCACCAATCCAGGATCCGGGACTGCACACCGGAGCAACCTGATAACACCAGCGTCAACACCATCACCAGACCAACGCTGGCATATAAGGGGTCGTAACGAAATAACCCGGGTCACCGGATCGTCGGAAGTCGTTTGTTCTGTGGTGGTGCAAGCATAGCAAAAACCATATTTAAATTCATGCCATTCGTTCATTCGCGGAATTCGTGATTTAATCAATTGTTACAGGAATTCATACAAATAAATTACGGATAATATGAATTTCACAAATTACACGAATGTTATACAATGATGCGGCTGTGTTTGGGGCTACTCAATCGGACCATGTTGTTCTGCGACCGTCCCCAACACGGACATCGTCTGCGCCTGCGATAGGGTTTTAAGTTCTTGAGCCAAGAATTTAATCGATGACACGGGATATACGAAACATTGCGATTGCCGTAGCATCCGTGTTTGTGGTGCTCATAATAGCGGTTCTATTATTCATATTTGGCGAGTCTGACATCGCACTGATCTTTGCGCTCGTTGGCGTGCCGATTATAATCGTCGTCGCATCGGCATGGTACATCAAATCAGTGAAACAGCGGCGTCTCGAGGACCCTGCGGCACGCGTGAAGGAGCGTGAACTGCGCAGCGTCTGCGGGAATCTTGTCCATCTGCGCAATCGGATGCATGCGATTGAGGATGCGCATTCGATCACAATTTCGGAGAGTGTGAGCGAGATTGCGGTGGTCGAGAGTAAACTGGCAGAGATTGGGGGGGGAATCGATCCGGATAACCAGTCAATAACATGCGATTCAGAACTGATCAAGGGTGTTACGCTCTTTGCGATCAGAAACACCGCAGAGAGCCTCGAGCCGACGGAAACGCGGCTTGTTGAGCGATTGTACGATGCGGCGATCAAGTATAATGAGGATGTCCACGCAAAACTTGGGACGCTGAGCGATGCGGGATATGACATTGAGTCGCATCGTTCCGAACTCGCTTCTCTTACGCAACCAGCGAAAAATCTCGATGAAATCACATATTATCTGGATCGTCTGAAGATCATTACCGAAGATGTGTTGCGAGGGTGCGTGGATGATGCAAAGAAGCTTGCAGAGTATCACACCGGTGATACGTCCGCCGCGCAGGTCGAGGATGCAATGGATAAGCAGGATTACAGTGGGGCGGTCTCCACGCTCGAGCAGGACATTAGAACACTCAAGACCGCAACAGAGGAGGAGTTTCAGGCATATCGGGGCTCGCTTCTCAGTGCCCTTGATACCGCAATCGATGCGGTCAATGTGACCGATGCGACCGGCGCAATCGACGATAAAAAATTTATGGGATTCAATGAGACCGTGGTCGCCTTATTGAGTCCTGAGAAGCTCGTGCAACTGAACGAGATCGGGGACGCGTTCGTAAAACACTGTCAGGAGATCGTTGATCGGATGCATGCCGAGCTATCTGATACGGAGACGCGGATCAAGGAGTTTATGGTTCCTGATTATTTCTGGAAGGAGAGCGGGCTGGAAGAGAAGGAGTATACACTGGACAAGGAGAAGATCGAGAGTGCTGCCGCCTCGTTTGCGTCCATGATCGGTGAACTGATGCCAGCCCTATATGCGGATCGCAAAGCATATAAAATACTGAATAGTTATCACCAGACCGTCGAACGCCAGATCCGGAAGGGGCTGGTTTCTAACGGCAGCGTCCCTGAGGCGGATCTGAAGGTTGCGCATCCCGAAGACTTCCTGCGTCTGTACGATTACTACCACCCGGATGCGTCGTACAGCAACAGAACGCTGCACCTTGCAGAGGGCGCAAAGACAATCGAGAATCCGCTGACAATCGCGGTCACGGGCGCTGATCTGGATGCGGATGTGGGTACAGAGGCAGGTGCGGGCGAAAACGCAATCCGGGACGCGAAGATAACGATTGTGCGCGGAAGTGGGATCGGCGTCACCCTGCATCAGATAACAGGAGAGGATGGGTCTGTTACGATCGAAAATCCCGGCGAGGGGAAGTATCAACTGATCGTGGATGCGGATCAATACCGCAGGCACGATGACACAATCGTACTCCCGGCGGAGAGAATCGATATCAAACTTGAGCGGCTGGGAATCAAGGACTATCTCTGCCGTGAAAAGGAGCAATCGATCAGGGACAACCTCAAGCGCTATTCATCAGACGTTCTGAAGGAGCTGGACCGGGCAGGGGTCGTCTCATCGGAGTTTGAGATGTACATCAATAAAGAGTATCGTGCATGCGTCCTATATATACTTGCAGAAGAATATCCGAATCTGCGATTCGCTTCATCCGGTTCTGAATACCTTGTGTACAATGAACAGAAGATGGTGTCAAAGCTGATAAGTTCTGCAAAATCCATTAACAAGGATACGTACACAATATCAGATCTTAATATCCCGCTCCCCGACGAGGAGGTTCGCAATTTAATCGAGATTGCCAGAGAAGCGGGCACTCATATCGCTGTGGAGCAGCATGACACTGCTTGACCGCGCACGCAGCGGGGACAAAGGGGCGGGGGTTACGACTGACGAGATCAGGCGCGCCGCAGCAGAGGAGGGAATCGACGCTGATAAGCTTCGACGTCTCGTTGCATCAGGGCGTGTGGTAATTCCGAGAAACGTCGCATCGGAGGCTCTGTTAACGCCTGTTGGGGAGTGCATCAGAACCAGGGTGAACGCCAACATAGGAACGTCTGCCGATTATGCCGATATCGACGAGGAGATCGAGAAGGCACGTGTTGCGGTCAGGCATGGTGCGGACACGGTGATGGACCTCTCAACAGGCGGCGATCTGGATGAGATGCTCAAAAAGGTTCGTGCTGCAATCGATGTTCCAGTGGGGACGGTTCCGATCTACCGGGCGGTCTGCGGGGGCGGAGGCAGGGCATTGCCGGATATAACCTCTGACGACCTATTCAATGCGGTCAGAAACCATGCACAGCATGGCGTAGACTTCATGACGATTCATGCCGGTGTCAATAGGGAGTCGTTCGACTGCCTCGCATCGGGCGATCGCATCCTCTCCGTTGTGAGCCGGGGCGGAGCGCTCACCATCGCATGGATGCAGCACCACGAGGCAGAGAATCCGTTCTATGCGGAGTTCGATTACCTGCTCGAGATCGCCCGCGAGTACGACGTCACAATCAGCCTCGGCGACGGCATGCGACCGGGATGCATAGCCGACGCCAATGATCATGCGATGTTTGCCGAGATTATTGCACTAGGACGGCTGGTCAAGCGATCAAGAGCAGCCGGCGTCCAGTGCATGGTCGAGGGTCCGGGGCACATCCCGATGGACGGAATCGAGTACGGCGTGCGCACTGCAAAGAGTCTCTGCGACTCTGCCCCACTCTATCTGCTAGGTCCGCTCGTAACCGACCTTGCGCCGGGCTACGACCACATAGCGGGCGCAATCGGCGGCGCAATCGCGGGCATGCATGGCGCAGACTTCCTCTGCATGATGACGCCAGCCGAGCACCTTGCACTCCCGACAATCGACGATATCAGGGAAGGCACGATCATAACAAGGATCGCCGCCCACGCAATCGACCTCGTGAAGCCGGGCGTACGGAATCATGCGCAATCAATGGACCGGCAAATGGCGATCGCACGAAAGAATCTCGACTGGACTGCCCAGTTCGAGTGCGCAATCGACGGCACGCGAGCAAGATCGATACACAATGCAAGGGGCAGCGGCGGCGATGCCTGCTCGATGTGCGGGGAGATCTGTGCGATCAAGGTTACGAGGGACGCGCTGGAAGAGAAGGGGTGAACTCGAGACGCAAGCGACACCGGTCCAATTGGTTAATTGAAATGGCTCAGCGCATCGTCCCCACTTACTTACAAGCCAGTCCCGAAGGAAGAAACTCGATTCGCGGAAGGAGACTGAGACGCGGCTGAAGCTCTGGGGCACAATATCCAAAGAGGGGGGTATCTGGAGGTCATGGGCGACGTGGTGCCACATTGGCGTGAGGGGGCTGTACGTGAATTTAGTCCCAAAGCCTCGGTTTGCGAACATTTATTATGCAGTGGGTCAAAAGGCGATATGGGTGTTAGTTATGTTATACCTATAACTCCAAAAAGACATGGGTGCCACACACCCTAAAAGAAATGTATTGAGGAGTGACACCGTCAAAAGAACCTATGAGGCGTAAAGAAATGGAAAAAGAAACAAAATATTGCCATAATTGCAGTACAGAGATTGACAAACGTGCGGTTATATGCCCTAGCTGTGGAGTGCAACAGGTTGGAGTAACTCTTTCCAGTAAAAATGAAGGATTGGCAGCAGTTCTTTCATTCTTTATTACAGGTGCAGGGCAGATATATAACGGTCGGATCGGTAAGGGGATTTTATTCTTTATAGCGATGGTAATAAGTTGGTTTTTATGTTCTATCGTCATTGGAGTGCCCATGCTTATAATTATATGGATATGTGGAATATTTGACGCTTATAATGAAGCGAAGAAAATCAATGCTCAATTGATTTGAGGGATAATCCCTCATCTAAATGTTCCTGAACTGCCCGCACAACACGTTGAATTAATTTGAAAAGGTGGGTGAACAAATATGAAAACGATTATCGGCAAAAAGAAAACCATCTCGACAAACGACGCAGACCACGGATTGCACGCCCCGAATCGTCGTGGCACTACATGTAATCAAAGAGCCCCATCTGCTTCGATTTATCGCTCTCAAAGAGCGACTTGATCTCAAGTCCGATCAGCTCGATACGTTGCCTTGTGTATTCGGAGACCTCGTATTCCGCTGCCACCCGCATGGATGTGTCAAGATATTTCTTGACTGAGCCTTCTGTTACTGTGAGTATGACCTTCCCGTGGCATACCGGGCAGACGTCGCTCAGAAGCGGTCTTCTGAATTTTGCGCCGCATTTCACGCACCGCACTCGCTGTCTTGAGAATGCACGGAGGTTTCCGATCATGTCGGGCAGGAAATGTGAGTTGATGACCCGTTCGGCAACATCGTCTGCGTCCACGGCTTTGATTTTGCGGGCGAGTGCGAGCTGTGCATCCATCTTCTCGACCATAGATCCGAGTGTCTTGTATGCGCTGTTGACAGGTCCTGCTGCGATGTTTGATGCCGGGTGTGTGAACCTGCTTTTGTATTGTGCCGGTGTTCCAAGGTGTTTTGACACGGTATCCATCAGATCCTCGATCTCTTTTGGATTTGCGAATCTCTCTGCCGATTCATAGAATTCTAACGGGTATTGTTCCATTACGTCGATGTTGAGTGCCTCTTTGTCGATCTCTTTCGGATCGATCCGTGTTGTGAGAACAAGCGGGGCATCCATCCAGCCACCACGTTTTGCAGGGAGATACAACCTCGAAAAATTGAGCAATCCGTCCATTAGTAGCATTACACAGTCCTCGTCACCATCGCAGTTTCGACGTTTCGCCGCGTGGAAAAACGGGTGCGCATATCCCACCGATGCCCGTGTGAACCCGATGAGCCGCCCAAGAACGCCTGCCGAGGTGTGGGGTGCGAGTCCGATAACCAGCCTGCCGATCATGTCTTTTCGGTGCGAGGCATTGTAGTACGCTTCCTCCCCGTAGTATTTGACGAGGAGATCATCGATGAAACCTGCGACCCTGCGCAGGTACTCTCCGGCATCATAAGAGAGTATAATGTCCTGGACTTCGAGTTGCAATGTCTGGTTCTCATCTGTTAGTGGCTCTCCGTTGATGTCCTCTTCGTAACCAAGTCCTTTCAGTACGTCAAGATCTGCTTTTATCTCTTTTGGTGTAAAGTGTGTGAGCGGAAGGTCTGTGAGGTCGTATCGCACGGTTCCATCCTTGAAGACGAATACCCTGTGTTTTGCACGTAAAACTCCTTTTTCAAGTGCTTCCGGAGTTCTGTTTTTTGATATTAATCCTTTAACCCCTTTGAAAGTTTGGAGGGTGTCTCTTTCGCCAAGGTTTTCGAACGCGGATAGGTATCGTGTCTTCAGGTCGAGATCGATCTTTCTGGCAGAGGTGGTGGGTGCGCCGCATCGCGGACAGGTCTCGCCCCCTGCAGGGATGTTGCAGTGAGTGCAGAAGAATACCTGTTCTGTCCGCGTCCCGCATGAGCATAGGTACTCGTAGGTCTCTTTTCCGCATTTCGGGCATCTCCGCATTCCTATAGCGACAGGGATCACACCGATTCCGGCGTTGAGCGATTCTTTGTAGTTTGACGCCTGCTTCAGCAATCTCGATTTCCCGCCCATCTCCCCAACAGGGAAGAGTACGTGAGGCGCCGGCTTCATCTCCCGTTTATTGGATTTTTCCGGTCTGCCCATCCGTGCGCCTATCCTGGTCGGTGCCTTCGGTCTGACACGGATACCGCTTATAGCGAATATCGTGTCCAGGACAGCTGCCTTCCCGCCCAGATCCCATTCCTGCTTCCATCCATCCCCAATCCCGGTTCCGACGCATCTGAGCAGCGGGAGCGGCTCCGATACCTGTATCTCGCCGTCCGCAACCCGGTGCGGTAAGAGAATCGTCTCAAGAATCTGTTTTATCTCTTGCTCCACTGGTATCAGGAGCATTTCGTTCTCGATTCTGCCATGCGATGAAATATATTCGGATAAGCGTTTGAAATCCTCAATTGTGATGTCGTGCCAGAGATACGTGAACTTCGGGTGCAGCGGAACGTCGTACCGGCAACAGAGTTCGAGCGCAAGGTCCTGACCAGGATCTATAAGATCGCCATCTATCGTGGCAGGATCTACCTTTCTTTCAAGTTCGGCGATCCACCATTCGAAACAGTACGAAGACGGCACCAGTGGGTGGTTGTTCTCAAGAAAATCGCCATAATTGATAAGAATCTCCCCGACATCAAGAATCACCTCGACCTGGTCATGCAACCGCACCGCATCCTCTTCGGTATCGATATGCACTACCGCTCCGTTGAAGAGGCGCACAGTCGGACCTAAAATTCCACTCACAGGAGAGACGCCGGCAGCTTTGCCAGGGCGCTCGACCCGAATCTGGGTCCCAGGAGCAAGAAAACCATCAGTTATAACCATAGTCGCAGGAGAGACGCCGGCAGCAGCGAACCCTGTGTTTTTAGCCCGCCCGTATCTGAGCCTGAACCCACCAGGCATGGACGGATGCGAGAAGACAGGTCGTCCCGCGATGAGATCTTCCAGATACTTCGCCTTGGGTTTGATGACTGTTTCGCCAGCCTCGCCACTCTCCTTCTTTGTGATGAACTGGTTCAGGAAATCCCAGCCGTCCAGATTGAGTTTTGCCACATGCTTCAAAATCTTCGGCGCCTTGAGCGCCATGCCCTCGGCAAAGACCAGAGCCATCCCGCCACGAACGCGGTTCGTATCAACCCGCGCCAGATCCCGGTACCCCTCGACCTCCACCTCCTCGGTCGGCTCGCCATCGATGCAGATCGGGCAGTTTGACGCAATCAGCCGGACCTCCTCGTCGGACGGTGTGTACTGGAGGTTTGCGACCGACCGGTACCTGAGCACCTCCTCGACATACCGCTCGATCTCCTCATCTCTCGGGATGTATCTGTTGATGCCGAGTTCTCTGCGCACGTAGTCTGCGACCAAAACAGAGAGTGCCTGCGCAGTACCGCCAGCGCTCCGGATAGGACCTGCATAGAAGATTCTGAGAAACTCTGTGCCATCGTCATTCTTTGCTATGAGTACCTTCGCTATCCCCTCTATCGGCGCAGCAAC
>DAWR01000220.1 GCA_002506015.1 Candidatus Methanogasteraceae archaeon UBA261
CGGGGATGCCGCGGGAGATGGTGAGGGTTCGGATGCAAGCGAGGTGGGGGTGAATTGGCATCTTCCGGTGGCGAAACGCTCACCTGAACCGGGCGGCGCACAGAAAACGGATCATTACGAAGATTCGGCGTTTGTTGATCCGGATTCTGCTGCAGACAAACCACATAAAGGTGTGGTGGATTGGGCTGGTGATGATCTGTATCATGGGTGCGGTTGTAACTACTCAGGTATGTTGATCGGTCTCCTGGTTACATCCGGTACTTTCCGCTTGAAAGCCAGATCAGTGGACACAAGGCCCAAATCAGCGGCAACTTCAAAGTGAACAATATCTTTATCTCTGGTAGGACAACAAATCGTATTGTAATGAAGTGAGATGCCTCGGGAATTGAAGCGGTGTGGTATTGCGCCATTCACTCGGGCAGAATTGAACGATGAGAGGTAACAGAGATGGTACAATGTGAATACACGACAATTTGCGCATTCTTCAATGGTGGGATGGCAGATAGGCCTGCAATTGCAAATGTGATGAAGAAAAGGTACTGTGCTAGGAACCCGCCCGCATGTGCGAGGTACATGGTTCTAAAGACATTCGGAAAAGACCGGGTTCCAGTAGACTTAGTCCCGAATGATGTGGATCTAGCCAAAAACATCATTGCGGAAGGGTAAGTGGAAGGGTGCTGCCGTGGACATGGACGCGGCGCGTGATTGGCCGGATAATTTGCGCGTGACCTTGTTACGCACTCGTTTTTAGAGGGGGGTTTGTATGTGTTTAGCTGAGGCGGAACTGTCGATTTTTTCAGTGAGCTCGTCATGCCATTAGATTCTATCGCAGGGTGTGCATAGGACTGCAGAGGGTTGAAAACTGTCTCAAAACTCTACGCCCTCCGTGTTCTCCGCGGTGGTAAACCACTTGATTTTCAGACAGTACCGAAGACCACAAAATGTTCCGCATCAGTTACGAGTCCGCCAACCTCTTCAGTATCAAGAATGAGGGACTTTTTAATTTTTTCTGGTCGAGTCAAAAACGACCAAAGCAAGCCATGCATGAGACAAATATCTCGGACAGTCTCATCGAAGAACAGAAAACAATACCCAAAATCCGTAAATCTTCAGTCAATTCTTTAGCCATCTTTCTGCCTTGCAATTGGATGCCCATTGATTTTGATCTATATAATTGTGGTCATGCTTCTTACATAACGATACTCGCCACCTCGCTATAAACAACCTCCTGGAAGGTAATCATTCTCCGAAATGATCCCCTGATCACGACGCAATGTTAAATACCACCGCGGACACCAGTCACCATAATGACGGAGATAACAGACCGGGACAGCGCCCTCTTCGAGGCGGGAATCAAGCTTGGCGCCCTGTATCACCAGTTCGTTGGCTCTCCGGTAAGTCCGGACACTGCCGGCAGTCTGGAGCGGGCGATTCAGAACAGCATATCGTTGCAGCCGCACGTACAGTCGATTACAGTTGCAATCGATCGTGAGATGATAAAGAGTTCGCTAAACGACTTCGGATACTGCGAGCTCGCTGGCAAGATGCTCGATGTGATGGCGACAATCAGATACGGCAGCGCACTCGTGCACGCAGGTATGCGATACGACGAAGATTCCGACTATCCGATGATGTTTGTAGAAGGAATCGAGGCGAGATAATGATCTGCACGGGCTGTGCGCTTCTGTGCGACGATATCGAAGAGAATGACTGCGTGAAACATGCATGCCGGATCGGAAGAGCGCATATCACGAGCATGCAGGAGACCCGTCCGATGGTTGCCCAAGAGATTGTGGGGATGGATGTTGCGATCAAAAGTGCGGCAGACATTCTCGCAGACGCAGAGAACCCTATCTTCGTCGGGTTTGGAAATTGCATCACAGAGACACAAGAAACCGGAATTACGCTTGCAGAGAAGATTGGCGCCGGCATACAAACATTCCACACCGAAATTTTTGACGATATCCTCGATGGGGCTCTCAAGACATGCACGCTTCCCGAGGTTAGGGATTATGCGGACGTTGTCGTATTCTGGGGAACCGATCCCATGAACACACACCCGCGACTGTTATCGAAGTACGCATACTACCCACGCGGCGAGAAACGGCAACGCGGATGGGAGGAGGACCGGACCGCAATCACAATTGACATCCGCGAGTCATACACCGCGAGCATCTGCCGGGATACGCACATAATCCCTCCGCACGGGCACGCTGATTTCATGGGCGCACTCATGGATGCGCTCCGAAACAAAGTTCCGAAGACTGCGTATGACAAGAAACGGATACTGAAACTCGCAGGCGTCCTGAAGAAAGCCGAGTTCGGGGTACTCTTCGCGGGAGCTGATCTGATCAGGTCGGTTCCGCGGGATATGCTCATACGGCTGATGGAACAACTGAACAGCGTCTCTGATTTCCGGATTCTTCCGCTGGTTCCGGGATACAATCTGCGCTCGATTGCCGCACAGTTGCATGGTCGTCCGGATCGTGGTGATGGTGGTGCCGGTAGTGGCAGTGGTGTGGATCTGCAGGATTCGGATTGCGTCCTCTGTCTCGGATTTGATCTCATGAATTCGCTTCCCGCAGATCGCATAAATGGGAAGACGATCGTGATTGATCCAAATGAGACACTGCAATCAAGGTATGCCGATGTTGTGATCCCGTGTGCTGCAGGCGGTGTTGATTGTGCCGGAACTGCGGTGCGAATGGACGGAATCAATGTCGAACTCCTGCAAAGCAGGGAGAGCGAGCGTATATCCGATCAGGAGATCATGCGGCAACTGCTCGAGGTGGTCTGAGATGGGAAATGCGATGAAAATGGATCTGGGCTTCGACGAGTTTTTGGCAGTCCCGGAATACACCATTCTGGTTGTCACGTATCCTGACATCTTCCAGACCGAGGCGAAGTTACTGCACGGAAAATTCAGCGAGGAGTATCGGGATCTGTCGGCAGTAATCGTGCTTGATTCGGAGGATCTGGCGAAGATCGGGGTTAAAGAGGGGGATACCGTAAAAATAAGCACTGAACATGGTTCTGTCGTCGCAACGGTGAAAGAATCTGAGAAAGAGCATCCCGGAATTGGATATATGCCGGAGGGTGCATGGTCAAACGTTCTTGGTCTGGGTCCGGTATCTGCGAAGGTGAGTAAATCAGGGCAGAGTGTGCCTGCAATCGATGAGCTGATACCCGCCCGGTGATCGCAGGCTCATTCCGTAATTTGCGTACACCCAATCACACTGACAAACATAGTGAATGAGTGGAGAGACTCAACACGTCGTTTACGATTTTATAGTTCTGATGGATTCTGCGATCGCCGACGGTAGCTCCCTCGCGTATGTGGAAAAACGCGGGCGGGCCTCTCCCAACTTTACGTCTCTCTCACCTCTGCGACCTTACGTTAGATCAGTGGAACGAGAAAGACGCTATGGCGCAAGGTTTTGCGCTATGGAACCATCACGAGAGCGGAGTTAACTGTGGGAAAGGTTGGTTGAAGATTGTTGAAAACCCCAATCCGCACAATCATAGAATCGAAAGTGCTTCTTTTGCGTCATGAACTGTTAATTGCAGTTGATTGGTGAGATAGTGCAGGACGTCTGCGTGCTGTTCCGCCTTTTCGGTTTCGCCCTTCCCGAAATCACTATCCTCTGTGATGATATACCGAGCGTCTCTTGTTTCAAGTGCCAATGCTACAAGGATGCGATCGACTTCGCCTGTGAAATCCATCTCATCCAACGTGTCCATAATTCTTTTATTCGGTGTTGCGGGCGAATAGGAGATTTTATAGCCAGTTTCCATTTCTTTGTACCACTTTTCAAAGAATTCGTACTCTCTGGCATTTTTCCAATATTCGCCCCGCACCTTATTTTCGTTATCATGCAATATCTTATGGCTCGACCCGGATAGTATCTTCAGCATCACATGCATACAATCAAGGTTGTAATCACATGCCTTGCAGATTATGTTGGTATCAAGCGCTATTTTCACACTCAGTCTCCTCGGCACGTCTTTTTGCGATCTCTTCGGTTATTCGCATAGTCTCCTCAAAATCATCAGAGAAAAACGTCCTGAATCCCCCCGGAACATTTACCATCTGCCCGTAATCATCCAGTTCGATTCTTGAAACCACGCTCTCTCCATCCTTCCGCTCGACGAAATATATCCCCACCAGCTCCTTCGGTATTTTCTGCTCGGCTATGCGTCTTCGCAAGCGGAGCATGATGTGTTCGCTGTGCGTCTCCACGATCATGGACTTTTTCTGTTCTGCAAGCGCTATGAACAGGTCCCCTAAATTTGCCTGTGCGCGTGGATGGAGATGGATCTCTGGCTGTTCTAACAGGATGGTCTGCTCATCTCCCGCAGCATACCCTTGAATCAGAACCGGCAGAAGCTGTGAGATTCCAAATCCGACATCCTTTAGATTGATCTGTATACTCAATTCATCCTTGAGCATCAGGTGCGCCATCCCCCCCTTTAGAACATCCCATTCAAGTATATAGCCCATTTTTTCGAGCCACTGGTTCACATCGTCGATTAAATTCTGTGAATTCGCACTGTATTTATCTAGAAAGAGAATCTTCAGAGCGTCCCCCCCGTCCCCCCCGACGTCGCGTGGCGTCTCACCTGTAAATTGATATGTACGCTCCGGTTCCTGTCGAAGCGGACCGACATGCACAATATGCTGGAGATGGCTGATGATTTGGACTGCAATATCCCGGTTCAGTTCGACCAATTCATGTAGTGGTTTACTTTCAGATTCTTTTGTTTCGGTCGGTGGTATTGTCGGTATAAAATTATACCAAACGAGCTGCACATCGTCAAACGCATCGAAGAAATCTGATTTAAAAACAGTCTTCGCTGTTAACGAGGTAGATCTCCTACGCATACTCACAATACATTTCCTATCGGAACCCCGCACCATATCAAACCCGAGTACCACATTGGTTCTCCTTTTTTGATTGTAAGCAACTTTTATGGATAGCAGTACCGAGTCTCCTTTGCTTAAACCGAATTCTGAAAAATCTTTCCCAACTTCGACACCAAATGAAAAGACTATCGGTTTTTTTACATCCACTTCGTGCCGAAACACCGCATCCTCGAAACTGCCAATGTCAACACCTTTCTTGGCATAAAAAACAAAAGGATTCTCATAAGACATGTCCTCAATGCTCTGCTTCAGCATCAACAAAACATTGAGGAGCGCACTCTTCCCAGCCGAGTTTGCACCCAGCAGCAGTATTATTGGTGGTCGCAGGTCAATCCACCCGGAATCCAGGTAGCCCTTGAATCGCTGTAATCGAATCGCTTTCATCGTATCCCTCTTTCTTGTGGATATCCATCCATGTTATATTTTGCGTCCGGATGCTGGTTTACCGGAAACCGGCAACCCCGCTGTCAGAACTCCCGGATTCGAACACACGCATGCACCTCGTGCACTCTACACTACCCGCTCCATCTCTCCGATGTCGACCAGTTCGGAGAGCGGGTACGTGCGTATCGGTATGCCCTGTCCCTGTACAATCGCAGTCGGGTTCGTGCCCCCGATCGCAACGATCCCTATATGATCGCGCTCTATCGGGATTCCTAGAACATCGGTGTTTGGCTCACCAACAAAGAGCACACCATCGAAACCCGCTGACCTCAGGTTCTCGAGCACATCCTCAACCCTTGTTCGCGCATAAATCGGCACAACCCGCAGATTCGCAAGGATGCTCCCTGTGCCGGTCGTGACTGCGTCCATGACCGAAGCTATGTCCTGCGACATCAGCACATCGATCGGGTCGATCGTGCTGCCCTGATATGTGACAATCTCGGTAAAGCGCAACGGAACGCCCTTCCTGATCTGCACGATGCCGCCTAAAATAGGGCGCACAGGAACACCGGCTTTCAGGAGGACGCCGTCGATTGTGATGCTGCATGGCGTCAGGATTGCGCATTCACCATCTTTTGTCGTAACTCCTCCGAACGACGATTTGGAGCCAATCACTTTGATATATGAACCAACGGCAATCCCGGTGCGAATCGCATCCTTGAAGATGCCCAGCACATCATCCCGATCGGATTCGGATATAAAGGACGCGTTGGTCGCAATTGTGCCGCTTCCCCTGACTGGATCAAAGGTCATCTGATGCATCACATTATTGATCCGCGAAATCGAGAATAGGATGGGTGCGTCCCCTGAGGACTGTTGCGGGGTGATTGTTGTCCGGTTCATACTCTCAGACTTTCGGCTCGCGTATCTATAGTGTTTCCGTCGCCGGGACTGTTGTGTTTGTGGTGTTCGAGTCATCTTCCTTTGGTGATGGGTCGGATGCCCCCAAATACCGGATGGGATATCGTGAATGGATATTGTGTCTGGGAAAACGACCTTTAATCCGTGTTCATCTGCGGAATCTGTGGCTGATGAAAGCTTTTAGTCACGAATTAACACCGATTTCACAGATTTTACCCGCAAATCGTACATGCTCAATAACTCGTGGTGGAAATATGCGGATATCAACACAATATTGAGTGAGTACCGCAACGCACTGGAACCGGTTCATGGAGTCCCCCACAACACCGGATGGTGTAACAGTCCCCTATCGCATGCAGTTGGGCATTCCAATCTTGTGACTGCCCGGTTGGATGCAAAATACTAAATACCACTATCCAATCATTGCCACACCACAACCCCCTCCTCTGTGATCTGGTAACTCATCTCTATATGTTTGAGTCCCGCCATCGCCTCGATTGTGAGCGTCTCGCTATCGAGGTGGATGATATTATCGACGCTCGCTTTCAGCATCGTCTCGATCTGCGGCTCAGCTGCGCCCTCCGTGTACGTGATTACGCCTGTTCCGCCCGCCATCTTGATTCTCATGATGTATGACTTGAGCACCCGTATGATCAGCATCGGCGAGTTGAACGCGAAGAGCGTGGTCGATGAATCCAGAACCGATCGGAAGCGCTGCGTCTGCTGATAGATGCTCTGCAGCTGCTGGATGATTTTGCTTGTTATGTCGGTTGGGTTCTGCGGAAATGAGATCATCATGTTCTTGCTCTCCTTCTGCACAGCGCCGACCGAGCCTGATGCGGTGTCGATCACAAATAGCCTGTTGTTTGCGATATAATCGCTGATGAACCAGTTAAACGCCATCATCTGCTGCTCGAGCTGGGATCTGGTATAATCGGTCATCATATACATGCAGATATCATTCTCTGCTGCCGCCTGGCGCAGGAACTGGTAGCAGAAAATGGACTTTCCGGTCTTTGGCGGACCGTAAATCAATGTCATCGTGTTCTCAGGAAGCCCACCTGTCAGTTCATCGAACCCTGCAATCCCGGACGGTATCTTTGGAATCATATTCTGTAAATGAGGCTGAATAGCATGTCCAGAGCCTCGTTAAGCCCCTCTTTGCTGGCTGCCGAGACTGGCACGATCGGGATGTCTTCCCAGAGCGCCATCTTCGTCTTGATCTCCGCAGGTGCAAGTGCATCAGGGAGGTCCTGCTTGTTTGCGACGATCACCTTTGGTATCGCCTCGGTGCGGCACATCCGGAGCATCTCCTTTGCCCGAACGAACGTCTCCGGCTTTGTCGAGTCGATTACGATGAACGCACCGATTGACTCCCTTCCGAGCGGTTCGAGGAGCAGATCGAATCGTTCCTGACCTGGGGTTCCGAATACATCGGCAGAGAATCCTTTGCGATCGATATGTCCGATGTCGAGCCCGACCGTTGTTGGGAATAGTTCAAATGTCTGCCGTTCCACTGAAACGGCATCAGGCGCGATCGCGTGCGTGAACGTGGTCTTGCCCGCGTTGTAGGGTCCTGTCACAAGCAGTTTTGGAATGAAGACCCGAACACCGCCTGGTTCCAGAACCTCAAAGAATATCTTGGTTCCCGACGTCTCTATCCAGTTCGATTTCGTGACAGCAAAGACCTGGCGGTAGATCACCTTCTCCTCGACGCTGAAGAGCTTGACCTCGCAGTCAACGATCGCAGAGAGCCGCTCAAGCGCCACGTTCTCGTAGTTCCATTTCGTGAACATGTAGATCATGTTCACATCGTTTGACCGTGCCGCCCTGTTCAGCGCATCAATCAGTTCGAATGTCTGATCAACGCCAATCGTGTCGAGAAGCGTTGAAATGTCTTCGATTACAGCGGTTCCACCCGCGATATCAGAGATCGCATTTTTGACCGCTTCCTCGCTCTTTGCAAAGTCGTCGATCACGTATTTCCCGATTGCCGGCATCCCCATCATCGGAGATATGGAATCGACAAAAAATGCCTGACCCGAGTCAATGGGTGATCGCAGGTCCCAACCATACCTGTGGAAGACGTGCTCGATCTCAATAGGCGTTCTCGTGTTCGTGTACATGAAACAGACGTCGCCGTCGTTTGCCATGCGCTCGGCTACGATCTGGTACCCGAAGACCTCGGACGCGACACCCGGTGTCGAGGTGAAGAGCATCGATGTGCCGGCAGGCATGCCGCCGCCAAGCATCTCATCAAGCATCGGAATGTGCGTTTTACGTCTGTCGCCGGTCTCTTTCGCCATGTCATCCATGCTACACCTCTTCAAGGATCTCCTGCACCTGCTTCGCCCGCGTCTCAATCTCCATCATGATCAGTCCGAGTTGCGCGCCGGAGTCTGCCAGCGCGATCAAAACCGCCTTCTCTCCGGCTGGCTGGAGCAGTATTGTGCCCAGTTCAGTCTTTACGTGGATGTCACTCACTGCTCCGGTACCCATCTGGGTGCTCGCAGTCTCTGCGCTCGCCATAATCGTGGAACATAGCGCAGCGACGATCCGCTCGTTCATCTCCGGAGGCATGCGCGCTGTGATCAGCAATCCTTCCTTGGAGACGATTCCGACTGCCCTGATCTGTCCGACTTCCCCGAATCTGGCAAGAATTTTGTCCAGTCTTTCTTTCTTTGTCTCAGGCATTCGTTCACCACCTTACTCAATCAACTCAAAAGTGACCACGCATTCCCCGAGTTCGGAAGTAGTGTTTGTTATCCGTATCTGAAACTCATCCCCAAAAACCTTTCTGGCTGCCGAGGCGGAATAGAAGCCGGGCGGGCAGAGAACGCACGAATCAATCCCTTTCTCACGCAGGTACTTGAGCGCGAGCGTGTTGATGCAGTTTTTAACGCTGCATCGAACCTTTTTACCATCGGATACGCAGTGTATCTCGTCAGCGACCTCAAGTCCAACGAGCATCTTTGCAAGATCCTTCATAAACTCATCGATGGGTTTTCCTGGTTTGAACTCGATTCCAAGCTCCTTTTCAGTAGCTGTTACCAGATCAACGCCGACCAGCGGAATCATCGTGGTCTGCATGATCGGTGCACCATCGCCGAGCGTCTCCTTCAGTGCCCGCTCAAATGCATAAGAGATCGTGTTGTACACAACATAATCAACCTTCTCTTTGCGCCATTCTTCGGTCATGACCTCACCTCTGATGTTGTTTCACATTCTGTTATCTTGCACTCATCTCCTGGCTTGAGTTTTGCATAACCTTTCCCCCGTGTACCTTTCACGACATCGATTGCACCCCTGACAATTCCGGGGACCGGGCATACCGTATTCTCGAACGCTTGCCCCCCCGCTTTCATCGGGCAGACATTACACTTCTTGATTGTGAGTGTGACCATACCATCCTTCTCTGTGACCTCATACTCGCCACCAAATTCGAGTTCATCTGCGAGCACATCGATCAACTGCTTTATCGGCATACCCCTGTCCACGAGACCTTTTTCAAGGAGCAGTTTGCCGATCTCGGTACCGATGTATGATGCGAAGAGATTGGTCTGCTCCTGACTTGATCTCCCAAAGAGTTCTGCGATCGCCATACCCAGTCCCGTGAGCATGTGATGCACATAACCTATTTTGTTCATTTGAATCTCCTGAATCCCCTCATTGTAGTAATATTATGCGTGGATATCTTTTATTACAAGAGCGATGTATGCCGGACAGTAGCCCTTTGATAGCCCGCGTCTGAGACCGCACGCCCGTTCCTTGCATCGCAAACAGTTTGCAACGCCCATCAGTCTGGCGCATTCATATATGGGGCATACGTGCCCGGTTATCTCTCTCAAAAGAGGCTGCGATTGCTCACAGCCCGGACAGTCACCGCTTTCCTTTGACAGACAGACCCAGCATGCAAACCCGCATGCTCCGACCTCATGTTCCTCGATCATGTCATCAGCACCTGCTCTTGAATTCGGGTGATGCCGCGTGATTACGGCTATCACTCCACCTATAGCTGCCCGTATGTAATTAATGTTTGGAACTCTGACATCTCCGATAGACATATATGTGATGAACCTCTGCTAAAGTACTATCAAAACGACTTATGGGATGAGAGCATTATGGGATTAGACATCTAATGTGTGTGGAGGTTTCAACATTAAAGAATCCGGAAAGCATACTAATGGCAACGGGACCAACGGCGATACAAGGCTACAGTCTCCATATCTTATTGTGGGCAGCGGGAGCATCGGGTCAACGGTTGCAAGAGAGCTGCTCAAGCGAAACAAAAAAGTCGTCTTGATTGACAAGGATGCGGGGAAGGTTGAGACGCTGCGGGAGCAGGAGTTTGAAGCGGTCGTAGGAGACCTCAATGATCCGAACCTGCTTGATCCAATCAATGTCAAGAGCGTCGAAGTGGTGCTGATACTCAGTTCGGATGTCGCTGCAAATAAGAATGCGATTGCCACCATAAAGCAGGCATCCGACAACATCCAGATCATCGCACGTGCGCCGAGCACTGTCGGAAAGGGCGAACTCGAGGCGGCGGGCGCCGACAGCGTGGTTGTGCCGCCAAGGATCGTTTCCGATGCCACGATGCGAATTCTTGAGCGTGTGGAGTCTGCCAAACATGCATCCGACATCTTAAACGTCCTGCGCTCGAACGGTGACGGCAAGCTCGCAATCGTTGTGCATGACAACCCTGACCCTGACGCGATGTCCGGTGCCGTTGCGTTGAAGGCGATTGCAGCGAGCGTTGGCACCGAATCAGAGATACTGTATCGCGGGGAGATTGGGCATCAGGAGAACAAGGCGTTCGTTAATCTGCTCCACATCGGCATGGACAAGATCGATGAAGAGAAGGCACGCCCATTAAGCGAGTTCAAAAAGATTGCACTGATTGATTGCTCGATTCCTGAGGAGAACAACCTGGTACCAAAGAACGTCGTTGTCGATATCGTCATCGATCACCATCCCGTGGGGATGGAGGATGTGCATGCCGAATATGTGGACATCCGTCCGAACACGGGTGCTACGGCAACGATAATGACGAAATATTTGCAGGAGCTCGATATCTCAATTGATAAAGATCTTGCAACTGCCCTACTGTATGGTATCCGAACAGACACACTTGGATTCAAGCGAAACGCCAATCCGGTTGATCTGACTGCGGCGGCTTTTCTGTACCCGCTTGCAGACCATGAAATCCTGAACCGGATCGAGACACCGGCGATCTCCATAGAGACGCTGGACACATTCGGGAAATCAATAAGAAACCGGAAGATCAGGGGTAGCTACCTGATAACAAACGTCGGGACTCTGAAGGACCGGGATGCACTTGCGCAGGCTGCGGATTATCTGCTGAATCTTGAGGGGATCACGACCGTTCTAGTCTACGGAGTCGGCGAGGATCAAATATACCTCTCCGGAAGAAGCAACGACATCAGACTAAATCTCGGCGAAGCGATGCATCGTGCGTTTGGCGAGACTGGCTCGGCAGGAGGGCACGCAACAACAGCTGGCGCACAGATCCCGCTAGGGGTCTTTAGTGATACGAAGGACCGACCAGCGTTGATGAAGATTGCCGAGGAAGTTGTGATGAAACGGTTCTTTGCAGCAATCGGTGTCGAAAACGGGGATGAGACTGAGGGGGAATAGGTAAAAATAAAAAATAGAATCACTCAGGCTTAATCGAGTGATTCGATACCGATTTTGCGTACATTCGGCTTCCAAATCTTATCTGGCATCCAGTCCGGCTTGTTCTTTGGAGCGTTGACCTGCTCCCGCCATCCCTCGAATACGTGTATCTTCTTTGTGCCGCGCTCGCGCAGCAGTATTTGTAGGGGTTTGGATTTGTCGCCACCGATCCGGTTGGCAACTTTGAGAGCTGCTTGTCGTGGCTGTTTTCCAGAAAACACTCCATGTTCGCTACCATCCACATCTCGCAGTACAAAATTTCGCGTTTTGTCCATAATATGCACCTCGTGCTATCGGGGGAGTCCCGCGCATGCGATACTGAACGTTTATGAGATATTAAGGTAACGCCTGTATGTGATATATGATGCGCGATATATGATGTGTGATAACACGCGGAGATGAGAACGATGGTAGGCATAATGGAGATATATCAGCTGCTTCCAAAGCTGAACTGCAAGGAGTGCGGTAAGCCGACGTGCATGGCATTTGCAAGCTCGCTTCTGTCAAGAGAATCCGCACTCGAGGAGTGCCCGCCGCTGTACGAAAGTGAGTATGCAGGTCAACTGGAGCAACTGTCCTCGCTCATGGCACCGGTCAGCGGCGCAACCGAGACTGGCTTGATCATCCACGACGAGCTATGTTTCGGATGCGGGAACTGCGTGGTCGCCTGCCCTGTGAACGTCGCCAATGACCCACATGGCGCGGCTATCGGTCTCGCACCGTCCAACGATAAGGTGATACTGGTTGTGGAGGACGGCGTTGTCGTAGCCAGAAACGTCGGCGAATGCAGGCGTTTCGGCGAGAACAAAATCCTGTGCGATGCCTGTATCGTGACCTGTCCATCAAAAGCGATTGAATTTGTGTGATTTTGGAAAAAGAGGGATGTAGTGGGCGGGTGCCCGCTTCACAAAGTATGCTGTGCGAGTATGAATTTTGCTCGGCACGCCCGTGTGATCTTGTGGTTATGCCCCACACCACCACAACTTGAGATTTTTAATGATGGCAAAACAGAGACCACCGAGGAGATCCCTTCTGTGCGAT
Organism: Candidatus Methanogasteraceae archaeon UBA261; assembly: GCA_002506015.1. GTDB lineage: Archaea > Halobacteriota > Methanosarcinia > Methanosarcinales > Methanogasteraceae > Methanogaster_C. Next base: position 12,968 of record DAWR01000220.1, read on the forward strand.
CTGTGCACTCTGTGGTATGATTGTGCGCCATTACAATCGCAGTTTATGCCGGTTGCTGAGTATGGCTAAACACATGCCCCAAAAGAAGGTAGATTCGGTAACAACACGATTGCTCAGGCGGTACTGCTGAAATATGAGGATAGACTACCTCACAGGAAGATCCGGAACACGCTGATACTGCATGTTGGATTAGATATAAGTCCTGCCACAATACTCGATCTCACTCGTCGTGCTGCTGATGCGGTTCAATCAGTATATGACGCAATTCTGGACCGAGTTCGCAACGCTTCTATCCTACATGCAGATGAAACGTCAATCAAAGTTCAGGGACAGAAATACTGGATATGGGTATTCACCACACCGTCAGAGACTTTTATTGTGATTCGGAAGAGCCGGGGCACAAAAGTCCTGATGGAGGTTCTGACGAGGAGATTCAAGGGAATAATCGTGTGTGATGGCTGGAAACCGTATGCCAAATTTACAAACCGTATCCAGCGTTGTTGGGCACATCTACTGCGAGAATCAAATGATCTCGCAGAGAATATTGCGGAGGCGGTTCCTTTACACCGAGCACTCACGAGACTCTATCAAAAACTGACTGACGCACTTGAAAGTGATCCTCCGCCCGAAATTCGGGAGAAGCTGTTGCATAATGCGCAAGCAACGCTCAAACGATGGATCAAT
>DAWR01000041.1 GCA_002506015.1 Candidatus Methanogasteraceae archaeon UBA261
CCCGAAGATGTGGGCGTGTTCCGGGATCGTTAGGTAGTTGTGGGCAACATGATCACTGGCGAGGTCATCTTCATGCCACCCCCATCAGAGAATGTTCCGTGGTTGGTTGATGCTCTTCTTGAATGGTTCAACTCTCCTGAAGCTGAGGAGATCGATCCGGTTATAGTGGCGGGTGTTACACATTACGAGATTGCAAGGATTCATCCATTTATAGATGGAAACGGCAGAACAGCAAGGACCATGGCAACCTTAACGCTCTATAAACGGGGTTTTGATCTGAAGAGGTTCTTTGCTCTGGATGATTACTATGACCATGATCGGGGGAGTTATTACGCGGCTCTGGGGCGTGTGGACCAAACCACGCGGGATTTGACAGGCTGGCTGGAATACTTTACGGGTGGCGTGGCAGTGAGCATAAAGGAAGTACGAGATAGAGTTCTCGGTCTGAGCAAGGATGTCAAATTTCTTAAAGAGCGGGGGCAGATCGCCTTAACTGAGAGGCAGATGAGAATTATAGAGTGGATGATGGAAAAAGGAAAGATCACAAACAGGGATGTGAGGGAGATCTTCGAGATATCGAACCGGGCGGCACTGAACGAGATCTCCAGATTGATAGAGCTTAAAGTGATAAAACAGATGGGTAAAGGGAGGAGCGTTCACTATGTACTTGGGTGAGATGGGTTCATGATTAAGTTCATGATTGGGTTCATGATTAGAGTGTGGATGGGTACGGGGGCATAACTCACCCCCATTCAGCCACCCATACGCACCAGAGTTTTGCGTATAAAATTCATGGAATGTTTCATCTGCATTTCAGGTGTTGGGAGCATATCACTCTCGACCACCAGTTTCTCATTTTTATTGTGAAAATGATGCGGAAAAGTTGTTACATGCGACCAGACCTTATGCGGCGCATAATCGTTGCGTATATCGTCCCATCGATGATCAATAGATCGAGCCTTCGATGATCTCGTGTATCCGGCGGTACAATCGCTCAACCACGTCCGCTGTTTCGCCCTCGACCGTGATTCTGATCAGCGGTTCGGTTCCTGAAGCGCGGACAAGTGCCCACGAGTCGTCGAACGTGAGCCTGACCCCGTCGATTGTACTGATCTCGGAGAACTCAAGAGAACGCAGTTCTCCCTCGATTGCATCCATGTCCCCTTGGTAAGTGATCGAGCCCCGCTTTATCGCGTACTCTGGCATCGACGAGATCTGATCGCTGAACCTCTCGCCCTCGCCACCCCTGCCCCTGCTTAGTATCTCAACGAGCCTTGCGGCGGCGTGTATACCCTCTGGGCAGTAGGATATCTCCGGAAACACCCATGTTCCGCTTGCTTCGCCGCCAAAGTCCGCGCCCGTTCGTTTGATCTCCTCTGAGACGAAGACATCACCGACACGGGTTCTTGTGATCTTGATATTGGGCAGCACGGCATCAATTAGCATCGACGTGTCCACAGGGACGACAATCGACCGCTCTGCCTCGTATCTTCCAAAGAATGCGAGCAGTTTGTCATTGGCAACAAACCTGCCGCAATCATCGACAGCGACCATTCGGTCGGCATCGCCGTCATGCGCAATCCCGAGGTCTGCGTTTTCGCTCAGAACAACTGATCTGAGCGCAACAAGGCTCTCCTCCTTCGGCTCAGAGCTGCGACCTGGGAAGAAGCCATCCGGCTGGCAATTTAGTGTTACCACATTGCATCCCATTTTTCGCAGGAGATACGGCGTTGTGAGGGATGCTGCGCCGCATCCGCAGTCCACAACAACCGTGATCTTTCTCTCGATCTCAACATTAGAGAGGATTGTTGATATGTGATCTGCTACCGCGTTCTCATCCGTTCGCACCGGCTGAATCCTGTGCCACGGCGATAGTGGCAGTTCGGACGCCCCCTCTCCGATGAAATGCTCGATTCTCGCCTGTTGCTCCGAATCAAACGCCATCCCGTCGGGATTGAAGAGCTTCACGCCGATGTACTCGGGCGGGTTGTGGGAGGCTGTGACCATGATTCCGCAGTCGTAATCCCGTGTTGCGTGGGCAAGCGTCGGCGTTGCGAGCATTCCCACCCGCGTGACACGGCATCCCATCGATAGCAGCCCGGATATTGTGCTGTATTCGATCATCTCTGCCGTTATTCTTGTGTCATGTCCGATGACAACGTTGTTGTACAGAGCGCCCACCGCACGCCCGATCTTCAGGGCTGACTCTGATGTGATCTGTTTATTTGCGATTCCGCGTATTCCGCTTGACCCAAATTTCATGATATTACTCCGTCGGTGTTTGTCGTGCAGATGCTGCAGCCAGCACCTTCATGCATAGATCCTCGCCGATCCAGATATCGTTGCGATATGCAATCTCTCTTAAGGCACACTCAAACTGTTTGAAATCTGCCAATTCGGATTTGTATGCGCTGTACAGAACGCCAAGTGTACCTTTCAGACAAACCATGGTTTCTTGCCTCGACCCGCGCGTGCCAGTCATCGATCAATACCAGATCCGCATCGATTCCGATAGCCAGCTTGATCGTCTCTGTTTCACCTTCATCGATTCCGGGACCATAAATCTCCATCTTCGCGGGAGTTGCTTCTTTTACGATCAATACATCATTGATGAGCGACCTGACACGAAACGCATCAACACAGCCATACCAGATACCATTTACTACAACCTCCTCATATACTATTTTTGAGATGTATACATGTCGATATAACTTACCGAGGAGGTGTAACAGATTGAGTTTACCGAGTGTGATTAACGGACCTGCATTCGATACAACCCCACTCATCCAAGCTCCTCTGCGACCATATCATCATCGGTGAATGGTCTAAACCCGCGAGCCTGTGCATGAGCAATCATCTCTCGCAACGGCAGTCCGGCAATTCGGGATGCACGCCATATCGATATCTTGCCTTCTTTGAAGATTGTTAACGCCTGCTCTATCCGCATCTGTTTCGCGCCGAGCTCGATCAACCCGGTTATGGCGTTTTCGTCAATTGCAGGGATTACGTTCAGGATTTCGTCTGAAAGCTTGACGGTTATTGTCATATTAACCAAAATACATTCATTCCTGATAAATTTATCGAAAAGGATGATCAGTAAAATGTATGGGCAGATGTCGCTGATTTTGTCATCTCACTCCACGGTAACACTCTTCGCAAGATTCCTCGGCTTGTCGATCTCGCATCTCTTGTGGTATGCGATGTAGTATGCGAACAACTGGAGCACGACCGATGCGAGCACGGGTGCAATCCATGGGTCGGTGTCAGGTATGCGGAGTACATAATCCACGTACTTCGCAATCCTGGTGTCGCTCTCGCTGGCAATGCCGATCACAATGGCACCCCTCGCCTTGACCTCTTTTATGTTTCCCAGCATCTTGTCATAGACCATGCCCTCTGTTGCTATCGCAATCACAGGGACTCCGTCGTAGATCAGGGCGAGCGGACCGTGCTTGAGTTCACCTGCTGGGAATCCCTCCGCCGGTATGTACGAGATCTCTTTTAATTTGAGTGCACCCTCGAGCGCGATCGGATAGTTTGCGCCCCTGCCCATGAAGAGAAACTGCTCAGCGTCCGCGAACAGCAGAGCACATTCCCGAATGCTTGGTGCACAATTCAGCACCCGTCTGATGTTTGCGCTCATCTGCTTCAACTCGTAGATGAAGTCGTTCTCGTCTGCCGCCGATAACGCACCCCGCAATCTCCCGAGCCGCACTGCCGAGAGGAGTAGTACCGCAAGCTGCGATGTGAACGACTTGGTGGCAGCAACCCCTATCTCGGGTCCGGCTCTCGTGAGTATGCACTGGCACTCCCTTGTTATGCTGCTGCCGAGAACATTTGTTATGCCAAGTTTGTGACTGTCCTTCGATCCTGCTTCCCGTATTGCTGCGAGGGTGTCGGCAGTCTCCCCAGACTGCGTGATTGCGATCACCAGATCGCCGCAATCGAGGATTGGGTCGGTGTATCTGAACTCTGATGCGATCTCAACCTCGACAGGGATTCTGGCAAAATGCTCGATTGCATATCTTCCGAATAACCCTGCATGATACGAGGTCCCGCATGCAATGATCACGATCCGTCTAGCATTCGGCACCGGCACCTCGAGATTGACCCCTTCTGACGATATTCGCCCTGAAAACGTCTCCCTGATGCTGATCGGCTGTTCGAATATCTCTTTCTGCATGAAATGATCATATCCACTCTTCTCTGCCGCCTCAGCAGTCCATTCGAGTGTTTCAACCTTATTCTCAACACGTGCCCCGTCCATGGTTGTGATTTCGACCCCCTCTCTCGAAATCACGCCGATCTCCCCGTTGTTCATGAAGATCACATTCTTTGTGTACTTCAGTATGCCCGAGGCATCAGATGCCACAAAGAACTCAGAATCGCCGAGTCCGAGGACAAGAGGACTGTCCTTTCGTGCGACAACGATCTTGTCAGGATCGTCTGTGCTTATCACCGCGAGTGCGTACGATCCCTGCACCTTTGATAGTGCATTTCGCACCGATGATTCAAGACCGCCGTTATAATATTCAGAGATCAGATGTGGAAGCACTTCCGTATCGGTTTCCGATACAAATTCGTGCCCTGAACCGATCAATTCATCCTTGAGCTCAATATAGTTCTCGATTATCCCGTTGTGTACAACGGCGACGTTGCCTGCGTTGTCGCAGTGCGGGTGTGCGTTCTCTGATGACGGTACCCCATGCGTCGCCCACCGTGTGTGACCGATCCCGATGCATCCTGCAAGATCTGGGGTGATCGATACGAGGTCATCGACGCTTCCCTCTGTCTTGAATGTCTGAATGCTGCTGCCGATGGTTGCGATTCCTGCGGAGTCATATCCGCGGTACTCAAGCCGCTTTAGAAGGTCAAATATGACCGGAACCGCCTTTGATGTGCCAATATACCCGACGATGCCACACATCTCAAACCACCAGTGCACGATTTGGTATCTGCTTTCGGATCACTGCGCCCGTCTTGATCTTGCACTCTGTTCCGATCAATACCCCGGCTGCAGTTGAGACATTGCTTCCGATAGTGTTCCCATCCCCGAGAACGGCGCCGATCTCATCCGCGTGATACAGTGCGCCATTCAACTCTATCAGCAGATCCTTTCCGCTCTCTGTTACGAAATGGCTCTCGATTACGTTGTTCTCCCCGATTACGGAGTTTTTTATGGTGCTGTGAGAGCCAATATAGACGTTATCGAAGATAACGCTGTTTTTGATGTATGTGAACGGCTCTATTGTGACATTGTCTCCTATGGATGTCGATTGTGCTATGACCACATTCGGACCGATCTCGCAGTCCCGCCCTATAACCGCAGGACCTGCGATGTATGACCCTTCTCTCACAATCGAACCGCTGCCAACCGCAACCTCGCCCTTGATAGTGCCGCCCACGGTTTCCTGCACAGACCCGGTGGTATCCTCAAGTATCCTCGCATTCACATTGAGCAGGTCCCAGGACTGCATCACATCCACCCACGTGTGGTCTGTTCCGTATGCATGCACAGCGTAGTTACGATCGATCATTCGCTGTATCGAATCGGTGATCCCGAACTCGCCGCGATCGTCGCAGTATAGTGTGTCCGAAATCGCACCAAATATGTCTGAATTGAGCACATAAATGCCTGTGTTGACGCTGTGGACATCCGAGAGTCTCAGTCCCTCGACAATCTCCTCCACTCTTCCGTCCGTCTCATTTACGAGCGCATAGCCGGTGGTGTCCGCCCTGGCTGCCGTCAAAATCGATATGCCACCCGCATGCTTCTCTGTTATGTCTGTAATTGTCTCTGCGCTGACGAGATTGTCTCCGTTCAACACAAGAAACTCATCACCCACGACGTTTTTCACCTGATTTATCGAGTGTGCGGTACCAAGTTGCTGTTTCTGCTCCACATATTCGATATGCACACCAAAATCCCCACCATTGCCAAAATAATTCATGATGCGTTCTTTTTCAAACCCAACAACCATGACAATGTCCGAATTGCCGCTCTCGTGAAGCGCGCGAACCACATACTCAATCATCGGCTTGTTTGCGATCGGGAGCATCACCTTCGATCGTGTGAACGTCAGTGGCCTGCACCGAGTCCCTTCACCCGCAGCAAGAATAACCGCCTTCATCGCATTTCACCCATGCATTCCTTCTTGGGTCTACACTTGTAATATATGTTACATATATGTCGCAGGCACAATCGTTGCATAACCCGTAACGAGATGTTTTTGGGCAATTCCATAAACATTTCCATGTAAATTGCCCCCAAGACGGGAAAGTTGCCTGGAACCTTGAGAAAGCCCGTTCACCCGCACTCCACATACATGCTCAATAACTGGTAGTAAGAACCACAAGATTTCTGTATTAATCTCGTGAAATCTTGTGTAATCCCGTCTGTTGACAAGAAGTT
>DAWR01000116.1 GCA_002506015.1 Candidatus Methanogasteraceae archaeon UBA261
AATCACAACGACCGCACCGTTAACCTCGATCACGTCCACTGCCCGTCCGCCAAGAACAACCTCCCGCTCGATTGCAACCGAATCCGCAGGAACCACAAACGTCTCCGAACCGACCGCAATTCGTATCGTTTTACTCTGCGCCTCTTGCGCAACAACACCCGGATCGATTTCGGATAGTGCTTTAACGATCTTCCCGGCGTCCTTTCTGAAGATCGGACCGAGCACCTTCATGTCTGGCTTGACACCGACTGCACGGTGCTCAAAATCAGGTGTGCCAGTGATGACCTGCACTGGCGTGTTCGCTGCACCTGCGATATCGGAGCAGTCGAAGATTGCATCTGTGTATATCTTGATATCATCCAGCGGAGCGTTCAATGCCATCCCGTGCTCTGATTTGTATCTCCGAATCGCCCATGCGATATCTCTGATCCGCTCGCCCTCTTGCTCGATACCCAAATCGATCATGGATTCGTCTGCGGTGGGCCATAAAGCGGCGTGCACGCTGCCCGTTGTCTTGAGGTATGAGTACACCTCCTCTGAGAAGAACGGTGTTATCGGCGCGAGGAGTCGTGCGAGCGAGTCGATTATCAGCCCGAGCGTCTGCCGCGCCGCCTGCTGATTGTGCGACGGCTCGCCGTACAGCCGGTGCTTGACGAGTTCGATGTAATGATCGGCGAGAATGTCCCATGCAAATGACCGGATCATCTTCAATGTGAGATCAAACTGGTAATTCTCCATTGCATCGGTCGCATCCACGATCAGCGAGTTAAGTTTGCTGATAATCCATCGGTCAATTGTCGTGAGCGAATCCTTATCGATATCTCCGATATCCCCGACGCCTTCGGTGTGCGGCAGCGAAAACCTGATGATGCTCCACATCTTCTGCTGAAACCGGGACGCAGCAACAACATCTTTCCATCTGAACATGATGTCGGAGCCTGTTGTACCCCCGATTGCTGCCCACTGCCTGAATGCGTCAGCGCCGTACTGATCAGTCACCTCTTCCGGTGCGATGATGTTGTCCAGCGACTTGCTCATCTTGTGCCCGTCCTCTCCGAAGACCATGCCGTTGACCAGAATCGCATCCCATGGTCTCTTCCCTGTGAGTGCATGCGTTCTGAGAATTGTGTAGAACGCCCACGTGCGGATGATATCGTGCCCCTGCGGTCTGAGTTGCGCCGGAACTTTGAGCTCCCGTCCGAAGACCCAGCCCGAGACCGCCATTGCGGAGAGCGACGAGTCCATCCAGGTGTCGAGAACGTCCGCTTCAGCTTCAAAATCCTCTGAACCGCATTCACATGGCTCCGGAGGGTTTGATTCGGTTGGATCGAGGGGTAACCACTCCTCCTTTGCAACAACAATCTTCCCGCAGCCCTTGCAGTACCAGACCGGAATCGGGGTTGCAAAGAGCCGCTGCCGTGATATGCACCAGTCCCACTCCATGCTCTTTGTCCAGTTCTCAAGCCGTATCAACATGTGCGCCGGAACCCAATCGATCTCATCAGCGGTGCTGAGAATCTCGTTCTGATCGACCTTTACGTACCACTGTCTCTCTGATAAGATCTCAATTGGGGTTCCGCACCGCCAGCACGCCCCGACACTCTGCTCCAGTGGTTCCTGCTTGTAGAGCAGTCCCTCCGATTCGAGATCTGATAGGATCGCTTTTCTGCAATCGGCAAGATTCATTCCTTTGTATTTTTCTGTGACCGATGTCATGATCCCATCGCGGTCGATTGCCATGCGGAGTGGGAGATTGTGCTCGATCCACCACCTCACATCCTGCTTGTCACCGAACGTGCAGATCATGACAACACCGGTACCGAATGCGGGATCCACCTCCTCATCAGCGATCACAGGAACATCATAATTGAAGAGCGGGACACTGATTGTGCCCCCGACAAAGCGTGTGAACCGCTTGTCATCGGGATGCACGGCAACCGCAACGCATGCAGGCAGCAACTCGGGTCTGGTGGTCGCAATCTCCAGATTCTGGCTACCGTTACCATCATCACCGCAATCTCCTGCACCGAAGCAGAGATAGTTGAGATACGTCTCACGATCCTCATACTCAACCTCGGCAAATGCGATCGCTGTTCCACATCTCGGGCACCAGTTCACAGGTCCCTCGCGCTGGTAGATCCGCCCGTCAGCATACATCCGCACAAACGACTTCTGGGTCATGCTGTAATACGTCGGATCCATCGTCACGTACTCACAGTTCCAGTCAATGGAGAATCCGAGACCTTTCATCGTATCCTTCATCTTCCGTATGTTTTTCAAGGTCAATTCCTTGCAGAGGTTACGAAACTCAGATCGGGGGATCTGATGTCTTGTGATTCCGTGCGTCTCCTCCACCTTGACCTCGGTCGGCAGCCCATGGCAGTCCCATCCCTGCGGAAACATCACGTTGTAGCCCCTCATCCGTTTATATCTTGCCACAAAATCAATGTAACACCAATTCAATGAATTTCCGATGTGAAGATTGCCTGTGGGATACGGAGGTGGCGTATCAATGATATACTGCGGTTTATCGGACTCCCAGTCGAATCGATAGACGCTTCCGTCGGTATTCGACCTCCATTTCTGTTCTACTGTCTTATGATCGTATTCCTTTGGAAGTGTGTCCTGCATAGGCATCTCCTGCATTCATTTGATAGGATGATGGTTGATAAAACTTTCCTGATTCTGATGGATTCTGTGGTTTTTAAACAGTACGTGTTTAGCGCTCACCGAACAATAAAGTAGCAACAGTACACGCTCAATAACTCGTGGTAGGAACCACAAGATTACACAGTCTGCGAAGCAGCGGCGTAGCCATCTCCACAAGATTTCTGTGTTAATCTCGTGTAATCTCGTGGTTTTTTCGCCTCAGCTAAACACATACAAATCGTTTAACTGTGATTGCGACAATCACTGCACAATGAAGTTCGACCCGGATGAGATCAGAAGAAGAGCAGCGCAGGATTTTGAGGCGACATGGAATCTCGGAAGAGAGATAGTCCCGTCTCCTGCGATCAATGAGAGCTATCCCAGGCTCAGATTCGATTACGGAAAGACGCACCCGATCTTTGAGACGATACACCTCATAAGAAACGCATATCTGAGAATGGGGTTCGAGGAGACCATGAACCCGCTCATAGTCGAGGACCGGGACGTGTTTCGCCAGTTCGGTTCGGAGGCACTCGCTGTTCTGGATCGATGCTTCTACCTCGCAGGGCTCCCGCGTCCTGATATCGGGCTCTCCGACGAGCGGATCGCGCGGATCAATGATATTGTGGGCAGGAACTTGAGCGCAGATGATGTCGATATCGTAAAGGAGGTTCTGCACTCGTACAAGAAGGGGGAGATTGAGGGTGATGACTTGATCCCGGCTCTGGCGGGACGACTCAATTCCGCTGACTCGAAGGTTGCTGTGATGATCGACGAGGTCTTTCCTGAGTTCAAGGAACTGGTTCCGGAGCCGACAACAAAGACGCTTCGCAGCCACATGACCTCCGGCTGGTTCATAACACTCTCGGCACTCGTTTCCAGGCGGGAAGCGCAGCTCAACCTCTTCTCCATCGATCGGTGCTTCAGAAGGGAGCAGTCAGAGGACGCATCCAGGCTCATGACATATCATTCAGCCTCGTGCGTTGCAATGGGCGAAGATGTCACGGTTGATTATGGAAAGGCGGTATCTCAGGCGCTTTTGTCACAGTTCGGATTCGAGGAGTTCAGGTTCCAGCCGGATGAGAAGCGGAGCAAGTACTACGTGCCCGACACCCAGATCGAGGTCTATGCGTACCACCCGAAGCTGCGTGATTCGGAAGCGGGATCCGCCACAAAGTATTCGGATGGCTGGATCGAGATTGCGACCTTTGGCATGTACTCGCCAATAGCACTCGCCGCTTACGATATCCCGTACCCTGTGATGAACCTCGGTCTCGGCGTGGAGCGGCTCGCAATGATCCTCTACGACTCTCGCGACGTCAGGCTGCTTACGTATCCACAATTCGGACAGACACCAATTTCTGATCCCAAACTCGCAGCATCGGTATCAGTTGTGCAGTCACCTGACACGTACACCGGGCTTGCAATCATGCGCGCAATTGTGCGTGTCTGCGAGGAGCACGCAGGTGACCCGAGTCCGTGCGAGTTTTCGGCGTGGGAGGGTGAGCTATTCGGGCGCCAGATCAACGTTGCGGTCATTGAGCCAGAGGAGAATACGAAGCTCTGCGGTCCTGCGGCCATGAATGAAGTGATGGTTCACGATGGCAGCATCCTGGGTGTTCCCAGAATCGAGAAGTGGGATCACGTCTTTAAAGAGGGCGTACCTGCTGGCTTTCGGTTCATAGATGCGTTCGCCGCGCAGGCAGCGCGTGAGATCGAGGATGCGGCACGGTGCGGCACGGACTGCGAGATCAGGGTCAAGGGCGTCAAGGTGCCCTCAGAGATCAATATTGAGATTGAGTCCAATGCGAACCGGTGGATCACATCCAACAACAAGAAGATCGATATCCGGGGACCTGTATTTACCATGGTGCAAATGGATGTTATGGCAGATATTTCATGACCCGCTCGTACCCGGCACCTTCACGAAGAATCCGCATATCCACAAGATCAACAACGGTTGACGCAATCCCGTAGCGGCATCTGCCGCCGTCAATCACACAATCCACGCCCTCCAGCACATCCTCACAGATCTCGCAGACCTCACGCGCCGCAGGCTCTCCTGTCCTATTGGCGCTGGTCGATGTAATCGGCGTCTCTGCCATCTCTATCAATTTGAGCGTCATCTCGTGATTCGGATAGCGTATGCCGACTCGATCGGAGCCAGCCGCCAGGACATCCGGAACAACCGGCTTTTTCTTGAGGATCACTGTTATTGGTCCGGGAAGGAGCTCTTTGATCAGATTCATCGTGTCAGAATCGCAGACCGCAACATCCTCGATCATCTCGTAGCCCGAGACCGCAAGCGAGAGCGGCGCGGACAGCGATCGCTTCTTTATCGCAAAGACTTTCCTAACGGCGTGCCCGGATAGTGCGTCTGCGCCGATGCCGTAGACCGTTTCGGTTGGATAGATCACAACACCGCCGTTTCGTATCTGTTTCGCTGCACTCTGCATCCGAATGTTCATCGCTTTGGCGGCACCAGACATGAGCGATTCAATGAGAATGAACCCTTATTAGAGTTGAGTTCCGGGCAAGGGCTTTACACTATGTACTGGATCGCCACCACACACCCCATCTGGTAACAGACTGATGTGACGCCGGGGGATTGGGATACTATAGCCGCAACGATGGTGTTGGTTGGTCATAAGCCCCACAATTATGACGATCTTGGAATCCGTCATTCTCTGTGTGGCGGAAACGCTGCATTCACACCATCGTTAGTTCGATTCTCCGGTCTTGGAATACAGCTGATGGCTCTGGGACCTTGCGAGGTGATGTGAATCCGGGCGGCGTCCAAGACTGTGGTATGGGGTGCCACTGGCTTTGCTACGTAACCTCGAGGCTATCAGCTCATCAAGAGGTGCAGCTATCGAGTCATACTCGACAACCAGTCATTTTTCCCCGAGCGCCATGAAAAGAGACGGGTTGTTCGCGATTTTATATGACAGACATGCATTCTCATTCTCGTATGCCCGTATCTTTTCAAGGTTATCTACGGATACATTCTTCAGTCCGACTTTGTTAAACATATCTACCACTGCATCCGGGTTGCTCCCACTAAAAAATGGCAATTGATCCTTTACTTGGGAATAATAACTCGTAAACCTACGTGAACTACGCTTTTCAGTCATGAAAACGATCATCCTGCCGAGAAATCTCCGTAAACGCATGCTTATTGCAGAGTCGTGCCACATCCCATCAATCAACATGAGTTTACCTCCCGACGTAACAACGCGGCTCCACTCACCAATTGCAACTCCCGGATTGGGTATCGTCCAGAGGAGGTGCCTGTTTATCACGATATCGAATGTTTCGTCTTCAAAAGGCAAGTTTTCAGCATCACCGTGCATAAAATCAACATCCAATCTCATTTTATCGGCGTTGTCCCGTGACTTTTCCAGCATGTGCTTGGATATGTCCACTCCAGTCACATCATGCCCCATTTCCGCAAAAATCAGGGCTAAAAATCCAGTACCGGTTCCGACATCCAGAATATTGAGCTTCTTATCGGTCTCATCCGTCTTATTTGTCTTATCTGTTCTGATCGCATCGTTCAGTGCAGTCTTCCAGATCTGTTTTGCATCGCCCTGCGATTTATACACCGTGTTGCCATAAGTCTGGCTCCTCCAATCCCAATACGACCTGATATTACTTTTCGCATTCATTAGCAATCACTTTCCATATCGTAGCAGCAAGTAGTTGATTATTTATTAATATTATGAGTAACTATTACGATGTACTTAAAAGTTTTGATTGAAAGCACCAATCTCGAGAAGTATTGTAACCACTCAGGTATGTTGATTAGTCTCCCGATTGCGATTCTATATTTTCTGGCAAGGTATGTGTTTAGACGAACCAAAAAACCACGAGATTTCACGAGAATAAGACAGAAATCTTGTGGAGATGGCTGCGCCGCTGNNGCAGACTGTGTAATCTCGTGGTTAGCTAAACACGTACCCGGCGAGAAAAATTCCCGTTTGGCTCATGTTGTGTTCCGGGTCAAGCAGTTTCAGTATAGCGAGGTCGCATGACACTGTTTTAGATATGTGAGTAGTTACGAAGCATTTATCTACCACCAGCACCACAACTAGCGCATAAATGGCGCAGAATTCAGAGGTGTATGTGATTGCGAGAAAGCCCGAATCAAGCAATCCAGTGATCGTCGAGGGATTTCCTGGTGTTGGGCTCGTGGGAAATATCGCAGGTCAACAGGTGATCGATGAACTGGATATGCAGTACTTGGGTGCTGTCAATTCAAGGCACTTCCCGCCGGTTGCAGTGCTCATGGAGGGGCAGGTCACAATGCCCATCCGGATATACGAGAGTCCGAAGAACGAGCTGATCGTGGTCGTCTCTGATATCCCAATCCCCCCCGGCATCTCCTACACCGTTAGCAAAACACTTGTTGACTGGGCAAAGTCTGTTAATGCCCGTGAAATCATCTCAATAGCCGGCATGCCGATCATAGGTGCGGAGCACACAGTCTTCGGTGCAGCAACAACGGAAGAAGGACTCAAAAACATCAGAAATGAGGTAGAGATATTTCAGATGGGGACGATTTCAGGGATTGCCGGCAGCATCATGACGGAATGCTTTGTACGCAATCTTCCTGCAATCGGTCTGCTCGGGAGCACCCGTGGTCAGAATCCTGACCCGCTCGCTGCCGCTGCCGTGATCAGTGTTCTGAACAATCTCTACAACCTCTCAATCGACACTGAAAAGCTGGTCAAGCAGGCAGAGCAGATCGAGCTTGAGATGCAGAAGCTTGCAGAAGCCGTGAAAGAAACGATCGATGACGAAGATACGCCAAAGTATGTTCCGATGTATGGGTGATCATGATGGATTGTATTGCACTGACTGGAATCTCAAATCATGTGATGCGTGATCTGGAAAATCGCGCGTTCCTGACAATTGAGATCAGAAGTCCGCAGAATTTTTTTGCCATACTCAACGTCGACGTTGGTGACCCGGTCTTCTTATCACAGGCCAGTCGCAACGATGTTTCCGCGGGCACGACCGGACTCATTTCGCGAGTGCAGCGCCGCGACATCAGCATGCACAAGATCGTTCAGAGCAATGACCTCTTTTATGAAGAACGGGAAACGATGCTGGCACGTATCCAGCTGGTTGCCGAGGACATCGGCAGGGTACAGCGTATCGTACGCTCGGAACTTGGTAGTGCAATGGTTGTGGCTGTGAATAAAGAGACCGTCTATGCAGCGCGATGACTACTCATGCGCTCATAAATGATGGGGCAATGATCGATTCTCCGAAGCTGTTCGATCCGCGGAGGAGATCCACTTTGTATACCACGCCGTAAGGCTTTCCACTGGCAAGCACGACGATGGTGTTGACACGATACTGATCAAAGAGCTTAACAGCGCTTGAAATAGGGGTATTGCCGTCGATTGTTAAAGGGTCTCTTGACATGACCTCTTGCACCTTCTGAGTGGTCAATCCGGATACCAACGATCTTGTGATGGCTGCCAGCGTCACGACCCCGATTATCTCTTTTTTGTCGATCACGGGCGCACCATGGACTCCCCGTTTCAGAAGGACTTTTGCTGCATCTTTGATTGTGGCGTTCGAATCGATTGTGATGTTCCCCACCTGAACGCACTCCTTAATGTGACGTTTCGGCAGGGTGAGCAGGTCTGAAATCGCAAAGATAAGTATGTTTCTGGTGTCATCCCGCCCAATAACCTTCCCCCTGATCACGAGTTCGTTCTTTGGTGTAGGTCCGATCTTGATGACATCACCGTTATCGAACTCGCGGATATCGCCTATGACCCGAACCCTGCCATTGCACGTGTTCGAATGGTGCACTGTTGTAAATACGATTTCACATACGGTTGCGCCATCAACAAGCTTCCCATTGCGATATATATTTGTTGCCACCCCGCCTGGTTGGTCGATGATATCTAAAACATCATACGCTTGGCTTGTCGGGCGATACCCGCCCCTTGGTCCCGAAACACTCTCAACCATCTCAAGTGCCCGGAGTGCTTGCATCTGGTTTCGTATGGTGCCGGACTTACGGTGGAGCACATTGGCAATCTCTTCACCTTTCACTGCCCCCCCCTTCTGGCGGAAGAGATTGACAAGTATCACTAGCATCTCTGTTTGAATAGGCGTGAGTTCCATGACTACCTCTACAATTGCCGCCCATTCGTCATATATATATCTAATCCGGTCGTCCCATTGAATGGTATGGACCAAGCAGAAAGACATCGGCATCCCGAACCCCTTGCACGGTTCTGGTGAACGTTTGTAGTTGTTCAATCTCTGTATATTTCTTGAATCTACACATCACAAGCAAACCATATTTCCCGGTTGTGACCTCCCAAATCCCAAAAACCCACTGTTGTTTCGTTAAAAAATCGATTAATTCACTGACGACCGGTTTTGGACACTCGATCCCCATATAACCATTGATGTAATATCCCAGTTCCTCCCAATTGATCTCGGGACTATATCCAATAATTATACCTTTCTCAGTAAGCATGCGAACGCGCAAGTTTGCCGTGCTTCTGGGCACCCCCACGTGCTTTGCAAGCTCGGTCAATCTGGGCCCTACACCGGTACCTGCCGACATTGCTTTGAGAATTCGTTCGTCCAGTTCGTCTACGATAATAACACATCCGTATTGGTTGCAGTGTTGTATTGCCACAATAACTCCCAATAGTTCTTAAATGTATCGGTCGGATGCTGAATGTTGTGTTGAATGAACATTGCACAATTGATGCACAATCGATATGCTGCGACGCTGTATGGCATTTTGTTATTTTTGGTCAAGACCTGATCACCGGCGCATGTAGTCCCGTATTATCGAACCATCTCGGTTCACCAGGACGATGCGCACGCCCGGAGCGATCCTTTCTGCGTTGGTGAGCGCGCTATCAATCCGTGCATCATAAGGGTCATGATCAATCAATTCCTGTACTGTGAAGAAGCCCGTGTCAGCCAATATGTCAGGATCCGCCCATTTCAGGATCAGCCCGGGGAGTCCGCAGATTATTACTTCACCATCTGCATACCCAACACCCTCCGAAATGCGGTTTCCGACCATTACAATCGTACAATCCGAGAATAGCATATTTGCATACCGCATTCCGATTCGTCCTGTTGTCAGCACCACCCGTTCAGCATGTTGAATCAGTTCCTGTTTCGTCTCGAGAAGATGATCATTCCATGGCTCAACAAAGCCCGTTGTCCCGAGTATGGATATCCCCCCAAATACCCCGACCCGGCTGTTCAACGTGTGAACAGCGATCTCTTCCCCTCTTGGGACAGAAATTGTAACCTCCGCACCGGAAATGTCAATCTCGCGCACAGCCTCCTCAATTGCTGCCTGTATCTGCTTCATCGGCACCGGATTTATCGCAGGTATGCCCCTCTTAACCCCAATCCCTCTGCCTGCCGTAATCGATATACCGTCTGCTTCGCGTGCTTCCGCAACGATTGTAATCCCGCCCGTGATATCAAACCCGTGATCTCCCGCGTCCTTGATCGCCGATGCCCTGCCACGTGATGTCGAGACACCCAGAGTCACAACGGTTCCGGCGGGCGTTCTGATCGCAACCTCGCAAACCGGCTCTTTCAGCGACAATACCGCAGCCTTTGCCACAGCAGCAGCGGTTGTCCCCGTGGTAAAGCCCCTTCGCAAAATCGATCCGTCCGAGAGCAGTACAAGTTTTCCGATGGCTATGCCTGCCTTTAATTCATCTTCTGCCACATTTGCACGCTCAATCCATTCCCAGGGAATCTCAAAGTTGTTTACAGGGTCTCTCATCGGTATTTCACATCTTTCTGCCGTGTTCAGTCTCTTTTTGCTATATGTTGCCATAAGGTTAACCGGTATCTATCCACCGGAACGCTGCCACTCTTCCGGCTGAGATATACATTTAGGGTTTCGTTTTGAATACATAAGTTATGAACAGGGTTCGTGCATGTCTGTATCTCTCGGTTTTTGTGATCATGGGGCTCTCGGATGCGGTCGTGCCGATCCTTCCGGATCTGTCAGCGGATGTGCTGGGGCAGAGCACGCTCTTCTCAGCGTATTTTGCTGGCGCACTCGTATCAATGATCCCGCTCGGAATGCTCTCGGATAGATATGACTACGCCCCATTTATCCTGCTCAGCCTCGTATTGACCGCCGTATCCGGATTTATGATCTTCTGCTCCGATTGTCATGCGGTACTCGTCTCCGCACGTTTCGTGGAGGGCTGTGCATGCGGCGCCTTCTTCCCTGCGGCGTTCTCGATTCTTGCGCGATTTGAGAATCCGAAGCGCTACATCGGGGAGTTCAACTTTCTGCTCAATTTTGGGCTCGCCGCGGGTGTCGCGGTCGCTGCTGCGCTGAAGTACTACCATCTGAAGGCTGGAGTCCTGACGTTCTCCCTGCTTGCGCTCGCCGCGCTCGCAATGTCGTTTTCACAGAACAATGGCACAATGATTCGGAATGCACCGCAGAGTGCGCGTGATACGATTGATGGCATATTCACAGTTCTTCTGAATGAACGCTATCTACAGATGTGGTTCACTGCCTTTATTCTCTTTGGTGGAACTGGAGTTATCGTTGCTTATTTTCCTTCGTTCACGAATCTGGGGGCGTTTACATCGGGAATCGCGCTTTCCGGCGTCTATGTCGGAACGATGATAACGTCGCTTGTAGGAGGTCGCATGAATCTCACTGAACGGCGCATGATCAAAGCGGGTGCGCTCATAACCGGTATCGGCATCATTATAACTGTCTATCATCCAATCGGGCTCACCATCATGGGTGCCGGGTCCGGGTTTGCGCTGATCGGACTCGTAACCGGGGTCGCATCACTTGACGTGAGCAGCGGCACTGCGATGGGGGTCTTCAACACCTATACTTATGCAGGGTTTGCTGCGCTTCCGGTATTTACGGCAGCGATTCTTGGATACTTCAGTTACGCAGGGGTGTTCTGGATTTTTGGAATCCTTGTGGCAGTTCTGGCGCTCTTTCCGCTGCGTATGCTGGGGCGGTAGGATTGCGAGATCTTTGCCGGCACTTTCTGAAAATCAAGTGATTTATCACCGCGAAGCAGCAATTCCCGCCATGGTTGTAAACGCATGCAAGCGAGGGACTGTTTCTTTGCCGTTTCGTAAACATCTACATCATCTCTTCACAATACAAATCAGCCACGAGCGATGGTATAATCTCAAACAGTTGGAATGATGTGACTATAAGATGGCATGAATTGCTTGGGTATTTTGATGTTTTTTGACCGAGGGTCTTTTATTCTCTCAAAACCTGTGTGAAAGAGACTGAATAGCGCGTCGGCGTTCAGATGCTTCCGAAGTTTTGTTTCTGTTTTACTCATGCGAACTACCCTCCTTTGAGTTCCAAATTTACTAAACATTATTTGGAATTATCCTTTTTGCGCATCAACATTGTACGTAAATGTTTACGAAAGCATAAAGAATCGACCCTTTGACTGCATGCGTTTATATGTACAACGGGAATTGCTGACCGCGAAGGGCTGCTGTGGAATGCAAGAGTTTTGAGACCGTTTTCAACCATCTGTGCTCACCGAACAACAAGGTGGCAAAAGTACATGCTGAACAACTCGTGGTGGGAACCACAAGATTGCACAGTCGGCGAAGCCATCTTCACAAGATTTCTGTGTTAATCTTGTGCAATCTCGTGGTTTTATATGCGGATATCCACGCAATATTGAGTAAGTACTATCAAAGTTATCTGATGGCACCTCACATCTATGACCTTCGTGTGATTCACCTTCGTGTGATTCGTTCAAACGTGTCATTAATGATCCCTTCTGTCAGTTTTATCACGAAATCCATGAATGGGTGCTGACTATGTATGAAAATGTGCCACCTACTTTCAGAGCAAAAAATCGACAGTCCCTTTTTCTGGTACAATGCCCGCGTAAGGGCACACCGTTCGCAACCGATAACCTTATTGTATATAAACCCAAGCGCCTATTATGATCGATTCAAGTATCAAGATCGAGAACATCGTTGCATCAATGGAACTCTCTGACAGCTTCGACCTCAAACACATATCGTCCGCCCTTGAAAATGCCGATTATGATAAGGATAAGTTCCCGGGACTCGTATATCGAATAAAGAATCCAAAGACCGCATTTCTGGTATTTGGTTCCGGAAAGGCAAATTGTACCGGTGCAAAAAGCATAAAAGATGTGGATACTGCCATAGACATTCTTTCAGATGATCTGGAGGGGCTTGGATACACAATCAAGAACAAAACGTACATCGTCCAGAACATCGTGGCTGGCGCATCACTCGGCACAGAACTCGATTTAGACGCCATAGCAATCGGTCTGGGATTCGAGAATATTGAATACGAGCCAGAGGTCTTTCCCGGGCTTGTGTACCGGATCACTGAACCCAAAGTCGTTGTTCTGATATTTCGTTCTGGAAAACTGGTTATCACCGGCGCAAAGACCCAGGAAGAGTGTGAATTTGCCAAGCTGGACGTCTGGAAGCAGCTGGATAATCTAGGTCTGGTCTGATGAAAATCTCCGAAATTGAATCGTTTTTAGGGGAAGATGTCGGAGACTTCGACATTTTCCATGATCTGCTTCCGGATGAGTCAGTCAAAGCCGAAATCGTTCCGAAGCAGGACGGAGTGCTCGCGGGACTGGAGGAAGCGATACGGATCTTTGATTATTGTGGGATTTCGTACTCGTGCAGTCTCAAGGATGGCGATATGCTTGCAGGTGGCGAGACCACAATCCATCTCAAGGGAAGTTCTCGTGCAATCCTGCGGGCTGAGCGCGTCTCTCTGAACTTTCTTGGCAGAATGAGCGGGATTGCGACGATTGTCCGTTTATGTGTGGAGGCTGTCGCGCAGACCGGTGTTACGATCGCATGCACCAGAAAAACGACGCCCGGGTTCCGAAAATTTGAAAAGAAGGCGGTTGCGATCGGTGGCGGCGATCCGCACAGGTTCAACCTGACTGACGCAGTCATGGTCAAGGACAATCACATCCGGATATATGGCATGGATGCGGCATACGGATGCGCAAGAGATGCCGGTTTCATGAAAAAAGTTGAAATTGAGGTGGAAAACGCTGAAGATGCGATGCATGCCGCAGAACTTGGAGCTGATGTGATTATGTTTGATAATATGAACGCTGATTCGATTGTGGGATGCATAGTGGGTCTGAAGGAGAATGGATTACGTGATTCTGTGGTGCTGGAGGCATCCGGTGGCATAACGACGGACAACCTCGTTTTATATGCAAAAACAGGTGTTGATGTGATATCGATGGGTGCGCTCACGCATCCCTCGCTCTGGCTGGACTTTGGTCTCGACGTTGAGTGGCACTGACGTAGCCAGGAGTTATTGAAGGAGGCGGATGTTGATGAAACCGGGAATGACAAGTATCGATGTTGCAGCAGCGATCTCTGAACTGCAGCATCTGGTAGGCGCGCGCATCGAGAAGATATACAAGACTGGCGAGGGGACCGAGCAGGTTCGGTTGAACCTGTATCTCTTCGGAGAGGGCAGGTGCGACCTCGTGATCGTTCCGGGGGTCTGCATGCACCTGACCACGCACCCGTTTGCCAGCCCACAACTCCCGCCGACGTTTGCGATGACGCTGCGAAAGTATCTCTCCCACGCCAGGATCGTCGCAATTGAGCAGTACGACTTCGATCGGATAATCGAGATTAAGACAGTCCGTGGCGAGGATGCGAACGGGCTCATAATCGAGTTATTTCCTCCGGGAAACGTGATACTGGTCAACCACGAGCAGAAAATCATCCTTCCACTGCACCCGGTGACCTTTCGTGGACGAAGAATCAGAAGTGGAGAGATCTACAAACTTCCTGAGATGCACTTAAATCCGGTTGAAATAACAATTGATGGCTTACATTCCGTATTATCCGAGTCAGACACGAACCTTGTTAAGACGCTTGCAACGAGGTTGAATATGGGCGGAGTCGTTGCCGAGGCGGTATGTGCATCTGCCGGAGTCGATAAGAGTATCGAATCTTCGGATTTGACAGACGATTTGATACGCGTAGTGCATGAAGGAATCCAGGAGGTCTTCGGGCGGATGGCTCAGCCGAGACCGCATATCGTGCACAGGGGCGATGACCTGCTCGATGTCATCCCGTTTGAAATTTCCAGGTACGCTGATTGGGACAAACGATATTTCAAAACGTTCAACGAAGCGCTCGACGAATTCTTCGGCGCAGGCAGAGAAGATGAGGCACTCGAAGAGAAGGCGCAGAAAGTTGTGAAGAACCCACTTGAGCGCAGGCGGACCCAGCAGGAGAGGGCGATTAACAAATTCGAGAAGGAAAAATCAAAGCTGAGCACAAAGGCTGAGACGATCTATGTGAATTACCGGCCAATCGATGAGATGCTCAATCTGGTCCGATCCGAGTTCGAGAATGGGCGCACGTGGGCTGAAATCCGCGCAGACCATCCCGAAATAAAACGAACCGACCCGCGCGAGAGAACGATTGTACTGGAGCTGGGCGGGTTCGATATCGCGCTCGAAACTGCGAAGAACGTCCCGCAGAATGCGCAGGTCTACTATGATCGGTCAAAGAAGATCGGATCCAAACTCAACGGCGCGCGGCGTGCGCTCGACCACACCCGCGAATTGATGGAAAAGAAGACAAAGAAGCCGAAAAAAAAGATCGTGGCTCACAGACGTCCAAAACCACGCTGGTACGACCGATTCAGATGGTTCATGTCTTCAGACGGTCTGCTCGTGGTCGGCGGGCGCGATGCATCCGGAAACGAGGAAGTTGTCAAGAAGTACCTTGAGAAGAGGGACCTCTTCATGCACACCCAAGCGCCAGGCGCACCTGCAACGATCATCAAAGCCGAAAAAGGCGTACCCGTCCCAAAACAAACGATCGCAGAGGCGGCGCAGTTTGCAATCTCGTACTCGAGCATCTGGAAGGCTGGGCAGTACACCGGTGATTGCTACTGGGTGAATCCGGATCAGGTCTCAAAAACACCGGAGCACGGCGAATTCGTTGCAAAAGGCGCTTTCATCATCCGCGGCAAGCGAAATTACCAAAAAGACGTCCGGATCGGAATCGCAATCGGGATAACAGAGGATATGCGCCTGATCGGAGGTCCACTCTCAGCAGTCAGAAAGCACGCAGCGCACGTAATCGAGATTGTGCCAGGACGGTTCAACAGGGACGACATCGCAAAGAAGATCTACCGGACGTTCGCAGAATCTCTCGGAAAATCCATCAAGATATTTGCATCACCCGATCAGATCGTCAAGTTTCTGCCCCCCGGCGAATCCGGGATCAAAACGTGAGAATTTTTATTATTTTTGGTGGGGCGGTTTTCGTGGTTTTGTTGGTGGATTGTTGGGAACATGCGGTACATCTGGTGGGATTCTCTGGTCATGGACATATTACATGAGAGACGTGGAGAGTTGGGCGGGCGTGGTGGGCGGAAAGTTTGGATATCACTGGATTTTTAGACAGTACCGTTCGACACGAAGAAAGAAACACCAATGCAGTGCTCAAAATCGTTTTGAACGCCTTAATAAATAGATAACGACATATATCAAGGCAGCCACCAACATTATTGCTGCCAACACCAGAACCATCTCACTTGTTCCGATTCTACCGACCATTTACCGCCTCCTTGAATCTCTTTATTGATACATAAATTATGGTCACCAGTCCAGCAGTCACCATCAAACCAGCAGAAAATCCTGAACCAGAGTCTTCTATACCAATACTTGTCCCGGTTAATACCGCGTATAAAATTAATGGTACAGCTACAATCATTGGCGTGAACATTAAAATTACGCCCATCGTTTCCAATGCGCGTAAATAATCATTGCATTCCTTCATTTTCATACCATTTCCAATCTTATTATCCAATATGGGCATTCAAAAAATAAAAAGGGAAGGGGTGGTCAAAAGTCGATTGTGACACTTGAGTACCACGCACCTTCTCCATCGTAGACTATATCCGGATCTTGCGGTCCAAAATCGGATCCCGCCTCTCCTACTCCATATACGGATGCACTTGTTTGCAATTCTAAATACACAACGTAGTCCTGTTCAGCTTGTAAATCGACAGTGATCCCGCTGTTGAAGTCTTCATCCACTTCAAACAAACCAACACCTCCGGCAGATTGGCTATACACGTTTGTAGTATACTCTGTTCCAGTGGTCATATCCTTCACCACCAGATCTACATTCGAATTACTTGAGCCACCAGCAACTGCGGTTGTCAACCCATACAAATGCCCAGGCATCACGACGTTTGCGGTTTGACTGCCAGATCCAGATATGTGGAAGGACTTTCCAACCCAGCACCAAGCACCAGCTCCTCCATAGCCCCCCGGACCGACTGCAGATGCAGCAGTGTCTTTGTTAGCACTGAGGTTGTATTCTGATCCATAGAACGCGGGGCTAAACCCCACTTTGATGTTCCTGTATCACCTGTATCTGCATCGTAGAACGTCCTGTCGTTACCGTAGAACGTCTTGTCGGTACCCAAGTAAACAGACTCTCTTGTTAATTGGACTGTCCCTCCTTGGAATGAACTCTCTACAGAAGCCTTTATTTCTTTTTCCATCTCTTGTTCTATCTCCTTTCTGATCTTTTCTGCAGCTTCAGCATTCTTACTGAAATCATTAGTTTCAGAAAGTTGAGATATCACTTCTTTCTCGCTTGTCCCAATATCTGTGGCATCTTGCACGGTTGTTTGTGCGCCCACAGATGGCACAATTACCGCCGCTATGAGCAGCGTAGCAAGCAGCATTGTTGCTGCTATTCCGAATCCTTTCGGTTTCGTTGTTCCTGTGTTCATGTCGTTTTCCTCCATATTGGTTGTGTTCTATCTCCCCCGGAGGCACGACCAAAACCTTAAGTAAACATAAAGCGCAATTTGATCATGCCTTCGGGCAGTCTATTGGGGTTTGGTTTGCCCTTGCGGAACATCCGAACCACGCGTTTCTCTGACACGTTCTGTGTCATGGCGTAATATGTTTGAAACGTGGTTTATGCATTATCTATCAGGCATCCTGTCTTTAAGCGATCTCTCCACAACAACGACATCCTCTGAGACTTCGAATATGAACTCACGGTCCGGAATGCCTGTGTTAAACGTAATATCCCTGTATTCTGACTTCACCGCGAGATTTCCGTCCGGATCATACATCTCCATCCCGAGAAGCATCCAGTTTTCGCAATCGACCCACACACGAGTATTGGTGATATCCTGTACAAGCTCGGTCTCATCTCTGGGAGTTATATTGAGCACATAAACACTCCGCCCATCAACACTCTCTGTGCCCTCGTAGGATAGGTCAGTCTCATTCAGGAGATTCCTGATGATCTCGGTGTAGTCCATATCAAAGGGACCGCATTCCGTCTCCCGAAGTTCCATCTTTGTTACCTGATTCCTTGCAGGGTCATACCTCCACATCGTGCTGCCGTTTGTGACCATTACCATGCCTGCAAGTTCGGCTGGCTCGATGTACTCGAAACGGCTTTTATCAGGCTGTTTGGTCATGATCTTCACCTGCGTGTTTTCCGTTTTCCCGGCAAATGAGGAGGTCATGACAATTGTTGCTGAGAAGTCTTCTATGCTCTCCTGCTTTGCTTTCATCCTATCAGCGATCTCGTCTGCGGTCATCTCAGACACCTGATCGACGCATCCTGTGTTCAGGACNNCAGGACTGCTGCTATCTGTTTCTTCATTTGTTTTTATCCTCCTGTGTTGTTTTAGTGTACGCGGCTATAAGCTGTGGTTGCTTTTTGTGCAACCATCGACTCTGCTACTTTTATGAGTTCTTCTTTGCTTATTGTGCCCGTAATCATGACGTCTGATCGAATATAAGCAAATACTCGATCATTACTGTGCTTTATGGCGGTGCTCGGGGTTTGGCTTGCTCTCGCGGAACATCCGGAACCTCCACGTGACATCATTTCAATGCCACGCATCTTACCGTGAAACTCATTCTTTAAATTATTTTTGTCACGATCGTTTATACCTATAACACGCAGACAATTGCATGCCCATGTCTTCGTAGAGCCAAGCAGATGTGTCATGGGCAAATTACCGATGTCTTGACACGAGGAAAGAGATACCAACGGGTTGCTTAAACTCATTTTACTATGCGCCTGACAATTGAAATTATCAGAGCGACTGCAACAATTGTAAATAAAATAAGAAAAATGCTACCAACAAATTGACCAAAACTCATAAAAAAGATATCATATTCTGGATACAAATCTGGATATAAATATACTATTAAATAATACAAAATAGAAACGAGTAGCAATGCCACTAAAAGTATCGTTGCAATAGAACTTATAGATATCTTTCGCAACATTGCTACTTTCCTCATCTCGTAGTGGTTATGACACAGTTACCTCGAAACTGTCATCGTCCCATGCCGGAATTCCGAATATTACCTCTTGCTCGTGGTCATAAGCATAGTGGGTGAAACTGCCCGTGCTATCGTACTTGACCTTCACCTTTATGTATTCCTCATATCCAAACAGGTGACAGGCTTGCCAGTATAGAACCGTGGCAGGTCCACAAACCTTTCCAATTTCTGGCAACCACACACAATCATTACTCGTTGAAAGCTGATGCACGGAAAATGGTTGCTGACCATCGTATACCTCTACATACTTGACATTATTCGGTATCTTCAAGTAGTAGCTGGCAAATCCATCAGGAGCCCAGTTATCCACATGGATGTTCACACTTCCATTCTCAGATTGGCTGTATGCATATTTGTCTGGCCAGATATCAATGTGGGCATCCACGAGGATGCCGAGTATCAGTGGCTGACCTCCGTCTGGAGCGATCAACGGGTTCGACGAGTAGTGTCTGTCCTTACAAGCTTTCCGTCAGCATCGTATATTTTTGCTATATACATGTTGTCTGACGTTTCCACTTTCACCGTGTATCTATCTGTAGTGTCACCACATTTCAATATCACAGTGGTACCAGTGAGATCTAAGTAATTGTCCACTGTTAGTTCTCCGCTGCCAACACTGAATGTGGTTTTTGTTCCAGACATTTCGATAACTTTGGCGCTCATGTCCGATTCGGCACTCACCATCGGCACTAACGCAAACGCCGCTATTAAAAGCACGGCAAATACCGCGCCTATTTCAATTCCTTTGCTGTGTCTCATGTCGTTTTCCTCCATATTGGTTGTGTTCTATCTCTCCCGGAGGCACGACCAAAACCTTAAGTAAACATAAGGCGCAATTTGATCATGCCTTCGGGCAGTCATTGGGGTTCGGTTTGCCCTTGCGGAACATCCAAACCCCGCGTGACATACATATAATGCCACGCGTAACACTGTAAACTCCTATTATAAATACTTTACGTCAGGTCAGTCTACTATGTGCTAGGTACTTGTTTGTATACCTAGATATTCATAAAATAAAACCTACATGCCATAAATAGAAAACACCTATCGACATTTCTACAGATAAGAGCAACGTAGGTGAAGTGATCGAAATCGTTTTTCAGGTATAGTACATATATCGCAACGCCTGCCAAGATACTCAGTAACATCGTTATTGCCGACATCAGAGCCATCTCAATTCCCCTGATCTGGTGATGTATGTGCCGGGGCAGCAAACCACGCGCCGGTCAGACAGAACACCAACATGTTCACTCCCCGCGATATGTTATTATGCTGCTTCGGAGATCACAACCGCAATCGCACTCCGGAATGCGCCGGCACCACCAGCACTGGGTTGTGACCTGCTTGCAACAAATGGCGCAATAGCCATGGTCCCCACGTGGTCTGACCATCCAGAGTAACAACAATCGGTCTCGCTCGATTAAATCCTCCACGTGAAGTCTCAAGAGTTCACAATCCACTCAGCAGACTGAGCGACCGCATCCACTCGTCGACCGGCTCACGCGAGGTCCCGACGACGAGGCGTCTCCGGTGATCGCTGAGTTCCTCCATCATGCCCCGCGCCTCGACCGTCTCGCCAGCAAGCGCCTGCCCCGCATAAGTGTGTGTGTAACAGAGAATCTCTGATATGACCGGGTGGTCGATCTCGTATACCGCGGGATTGTCAAAAGCGAGATCGGCGTTCACGACTGGCGCGGTGATGGTACACCGGTTCCGGTCTGCGCCACGTTCCTGTTGTACAGGAAGCTGGTCATGATCGCGAACAAAGAGCAGGTCAAAATACGTGCCCCCGATCATGCCGCGATTTCCTTTCCGCAGTTCGTGAACCAGGAACTCTTCAAACGAGATTTCCGGAACCCTCTTCGCATATATCCGGTGCCACATCTCCTCGCTGATCTCTGTTACGCATAACGGGTCAGAGCCTTCCGAGTCGCCAGAGTCCTTATTCTTCGCAATCTCCTGTATGATCGCATCTCTTGCAAGGAACCAGTATTTCCCATACACCACAAAATCGATATCCGAACCTGCAATCTGCAACCCGGGCAGCATCGATCCCGTAACACCCATCTTGTCCAGCGGGATGCCTGCTTTCTCCAACAGATCAACGATCACTGCGACCCGCAGGTCCTCCTTTACAAGGGATGGCACGCGCTCCTCTGTTCGAAAAATCCTTGAGATGGCATCTTCGGGAACCCGGAACTTCCATGAAGGGCGATTCTCCTCCAGAAATCCACTTGAATCATCAAAATCGATTTTGCGATACCTGACCCCGTCCAACTCGCGGTCACCGTCTCGATCGGGTAGGTATCTAAGGACTGCCGGAACCCCGCCAGTCTGATCATAACCGGATACCGCAAAGATCCAGTCATTGTCCATGATTACAAAATCACGCAGTCTGATATTAGTGGCACACATTGATAGCGGGGGATGGATTTGAACCATCGACCTTCNNGATCTACGGGTTATGAGCCCGTCGGGATGTCCTGGCTACCCTACCCCGCTACTGGGTATTGATGTGCATCAAAGAACGTTCCAGCTATACATAAATGCTTTGCCCCGAAGTGCGAGGATTAACTATATGACTGGTGTCCCTGTTAATTACACAGGTGCAGGCGACAATTGAGGAGATGCCCTCCAACGACAACTACAGCGGCTATAGGGACTACAGAGACTGGTTCCCGTACAAATCATTCCGCCCGCATCAGGAGGAGATGCTTGATCGGGTGCAGGAGGTCGCGTGCGCCGGCGAACACCGCGTCCTTGCGATCGACGCGCCAACCGGGAGCGGGAAGACGAGTGTCATCGCATCGCTGCTTGCAAACCGCTGCAACAACAAGATCGTTGTCGCACTCAGGACCGTGAGCCAGATCGGCGTCTATCTCGACGAGATCAAGAAGATCAGAAAAGAGACCGGGCATTCGCCAAGTGTCGCATACCTCGTCGGGAAGCACAAGATGTGCAAGCTATCCCGCGAATTCGATAACGTTTACGCGGGGTGTGATCTCATGAAGGTCTTTACGATGGACGTTCTCGAGGCGAAGCTGAACGAGACTATGAGGCGGAACAATCGGAGCGCGCAGGAGTACAATGTCTATGATCCGGAGACTGATCAGGAGATCACAACAGAGATCAGGGACGAAAGTCCTGGATATCGCACATTCTGCCCGTATTATCTCTTTTCAAAGGAAGCGTACACAAACGAGGGGTCAAAGAATTTCAGACCCTCGAAACAGGCGATAAAGGACAGCAAAGCCATCCTGCAGGAGATTCTGTACCCGGAAGAACTGCGGAAGCGTTGCACACGCACATGCCCCTACGAAGTGATGGCGATCAGCGCAAAGAAGGCAGACGTCATCATCCTGAACTACAATCACGTCTTCGATGACGCGATGCGAGACACCATCTTTGACTGGCTCGAAATCAATCCGGAGAACACAATTTTACTCGTGGACGAGGCGCACAATCTCGGAGACACCGTTAGAAGCATCAACAGCGACACAATCACGCTGCACGTCGTGGAGAAGGCGGTCTCTGAAGTAAACCATGTCACGGGTGAGACGAAC
>DAWR01000182.1:0-703 GCA_002506015.1 Candidatus Methanogasteraceae archaeon UBA261
GTTATCTACAAGCGCCAGTTTCCCAATATCATGAAGCGCGGCAGCGATAAACCCTTCAAACAGTGTGCAGCTTCTCTCCATTTATTCACCCTCGCCGTATAACACACCTTCGCATCGTTTGATGTTAAATGTTTTCGACACCCCCCTCACCACCACATCACAAGTGGCTTGTACTCCGCATCGCCCAGGACGTGCTTCGCAAGCTTGTACAGCTCAAGCCGGATGAGCCGCTTGTACGACACGTTCCGCTTCAGCCCCTTGTGCTTGATCGTGGTTCCCAGCTTCGCGTTGTACTCGGCAAGAAAGATTTTCTTCCCCTTCTCAGAGAGCAGCATATCCCCGATTTCGCCGCGGAAACACCCTTCGTCGAGCATATTCTTGTTCACGAGCTTGAGTATGATCCGGTCCACAATAACTGGCTTAAAAATCTCGCTCACATCAAGCGAGAGCGAGAACCGCCGTTCAAACGGCTCGTGCAGGTATGAGATCGTCGGGTTCAACTGCGTGTTGTAGATCTCAGAGAGGACTGTTGTGTACATGAGCGAGTTTCCGAAGCTGATGAGCGTGTTCATCCGGTTTTCCGGTGGGCGGCGGGTGCGTTTTGTGATCTTGTACTCTTCAGGGAATATCACGTCGAGCGCACTGTAATATCTGTCTCGTATCCTTCCTTCGACGTTCATCATCTCAGGAATTGTGTTCGCAC
>DAWR01000182.1:809-4169 GCA_002506015.1 Candidatus Methanogasteraceae archaeon UBA261
CCCCGCTTCTCGCTGTCAAGATAGTGGGCTGCCTGGTGTATCACGAGGTCTCCGCTGATGAGCGTCTCTCTCGGGTACATGCTGCCCTCATAGAAGCCGTAGTAGTTGAAGAAGTGAATCGGGATGCCGTTCTTCGCAAGATATGAGACAACGCCTGACGAGAAGGATAATTTCCCGTAAGCATATATCGAGTAGATCTTGTTGATCGGGAGAACCCGTTTTCCTTCCTTGTTATGGAAATATACGGTGTTCTCCTTTCTTTTCAGAATTCCATCCTGCAGGATATAGTAGTCAGATTTCAAGCTGGTGTCTCCCTCCTTGTCTCGATTATATCAACTCGCGTACACTTCATTCGTCCATCACCTCGTCGCAGAAGCAGAATTCGATGTATGCGCACTTCGCGCAGATCCGCTTCCGCAACGGGTGCGGCATACGCCCCTGCACGATTCTCTCGATCTCTTTGATCTCGTTTTGCAGAACTGCCTCGTCTTCCGGCGTCAGTGTGACCTGCACAGTCTCCCGGATCAGCGGATAGTTGATCACGCCTTCAGCAGAAACGCCCCTCTGCTTCAGGTAATAAATGTAGAAGAGCAACTGCGCCCTGTGCGCATCCTCCATCTTCTTCGTCTTCTTCACCTCGTGAAGTTCGACTCTGGAGCCACGCCGCACAAAATCTATGCTTATCGTGTTGTCGATCGTGACATCCTTGCCATCCCGCTTATAACGATCCTCGTGCAGTTGTTTGCCGATTTCCACGTTCTCGTGACCCGCCTCAAGCGTGATGTTGTGCGAGAAGAGCCAGAGCTTGGTGTGGCAGATGTGATAGTAGTCGATCTTGACGCCTGTTATGCGCACGGCTCCGGACTGGATTCCTGCGTATATGTTCTCAGGTCCGGTTTCGAGTTCGGGTTCAGGCGCTGTTTCGGATTCGAATTTGGATTCGGATTCCGTCTCGATTTCCGTCTCGTCCGGTTTGGATTCTGTCTCGGTCATGCCCTGTCACCACATAATATCTAATTGAGTTTCAATCATTTTGATCACCCCAATCTCCCGTCTGAAGTAGCCGATCCTTCTGTAACAGCCACAGCCACAGAGGTATAAATTCGATAACATCTTCCCCAATTGTTTCTTCTTTCAGGGTGTCTTCAGTTATTATTATAGATTTTTTCAGATTAAAATGTACCATAGCCGCATTCAACGCTCGCACTTCCCTACTCTCCGACTTACCACTTAAATCCCAGCAGACCTGGACAAGTTCCCCAACCTCCAGCCCGGATTTAACCACAAAATCCACTTCCCACCCTTTTTCATTCTTCCAGTAAAAAACCTCGCTGCCCCTTCGTTTGAGACTAAGAAAGACGATGTTTTCGGCAGTCTTCCCCATATCCTTTGAGAATGTGAAACCTATTGCATTCCTTATGCCGCTATCGATACAGTAGATCTTCTTCTGGCGTGACACCTGCTCTTTCAATGAATACGAGAAGAACGGAAGAGTTTGCACCAGATACACCTCTTCAAGAATCCGGATGTAGTCCAAAACGGTGTGTGGCGAGATTGCAAGCGTGTTTCCCAGTCTCCGTGCGCTCACCGGTGCTGCGATGCTTGTCAGGAGCAGGTGGCTCACCCCCTCGATCTTCGATGCGTCACGTAGGGAATAGCGCAGGAGGATGTCCCGTGCGATTATCCCGGTGAAATAGTTCTTAAGTTGCTCTATCTTGAACCGCTCCATCTCCTGCAGAACAACCTCAGGAAAGCCACCATATTTCATGTACTCGGATAATTTCCGTTTTATGGCAGGTTTCTGATTCAAAAGATATCCCAGTGTTTTATCGCCGAGATCGAGTCCCGTGAATGTGAGATACTCACCAAAGGATAGCGGGTATACCTCAGTTGTGATAACCCTTCCTGTGAGAAGAGATGAATACTCTTTCTGTAGAAGAGATGACGATGATCCGGTTATGATAAACTTTACGCCTCTGTTTTTGTCATACATCTTTTTAACCCATGCTTCCCAGCTTTGAATGTTCTGAATCTCGTCAAAGAAGAGAAAAACACGCCCCACGGGTTCCTGCTCTTCGAGATATGTCTCGTAGACCGTCTGTAGAAAATCCGGGTCTTTCGCGAAGGGGATCAGCGCGTTGTCGTCGAAGTTGATGTAGCAGATATTATGGGCGGAACCTGTTTTCAGGAGATGTTCTATCATCTGATAAAGCAACGTGGACTTGCCACTGCGTCTTACCCCCATCAGAACCACGATCTCCCTCATATCAAGTAGAGGGATGAGATTATCCAGGTATTCCGTTCTTGAAATGGAGTCGGGTACGCTTTCACCATACCACCAGCCATTCCAGAATGAGAGCGCCTTCTGTACGATCGTCATGTCCATCATGAGTTATTCATAATTTATTCTGGCGTGACTGCTTAAATAGTCTTGCATTATACTGCACGGATTCTTATGTTTTTGTGCAGTGTAGTGCGCGGATGAAAACGATGTCGCAACGGTCTGATTTGAACCTGTTCTGCGGTCAGTTCCGGGACAGTTTTTCGGAACACGACACCGCCTTTTGATTCGATGCATAAAAGTGTTCGCAAAACGCTGCACGAAAGCCGCCGGCATCAGACTATCGGCAGACGAGCGAGATCTTGAGATCGCAAAACAGGTTCTGCAGATTCTTGGCATGCGGAGATCAAAGCCCCCCGCCAATGTGCGCAAATCTCGCAATCGATGTTCCAAACGTTTATGTAACATGTCCGTGACGTGATATATAGAGGTTGATTTATCATGATGAGAAGATTTCTGCATCTGCTTGTGCTCGTAACGCTGTTTTTATCCATATCATGTGCAGTCGTTCAGGCAGGGTGGGTCGAGAGATCGGATGCCCCGTATGCCGGTGGGGGCGCATTCCGCACGCTTGGAGTTGAGTTGGCAGGCGACCTCAACAGTGATGGTCAGATCACATCAGCAGATGCAATCATCGCGCTTCGGATGGCGGTGAACGGTGAGCACAACGATGATGCGGACATGGACTGTGACGGGCAGGTCACGTCAGTTGATGCATTGATGATCCTGCAGGGGGCAACCGCAACACCAGGACCAATTACCCTTTCAGGAACCGGACAGAAAGCCACATCGAAATTCTCACTTGAAAAGGGACTCTCAATATTCAGAATGACCCATGACGGAGATGGTTATTTTGGAGTTGTTCTTTTGAATTCTGAAGGGGACCACATAGATCTTCTTGCGAATGAAATTGGAGAATTCGATGGATCTAAAGCGGCAGGTATCAGTGAAAGCGGGATGTACCTATTGGATATCAATGCGAATGGTGGCTGGATGGTAACTATTGAACAACCAAGACC
>DAWR01000039.1 GCA_002506015.1 Candidatus Methanogasteraceae archaeon UBA261
CCAGAAGATAATAAAAAGACTCACGTAATGCGACAGCCCCTAAACGGCACAACCGAAAATTCCAGTGAAATACACACGAGACTTTTGTTCTTTGCGCCATCGCGCCTTTCTCGTTATTGTTTTCCAATTTAACGAGAAGGGCGCAAAGGCGGGAGAGACGCGAAGGGTGTTGTCAATCTCAGTCTTCACGTCTTTTGCGTTGCTGTACATCCAACTGACCATTACGAAAATCACTGGATTTCCAGACAGTGCCCCCCTAAACATCGAAAACGTTCTATGAAATTGTCTGCCTGCAAAGCTTAAAATGGACTGCCATGAATATCACTGTTGAACTGAAAGGAGGTTTGAAATGTCCAAATTACCTGTTTTTGTCATAACCGAAACAGAACCCACGCCACTTCTGCGGGATTTTGCCACGTTTACCCGATACTTAAGTACACACCGCATCGTCTTAACCCGTGCTAATGAGTTCCTATCCGGAAGAGACTTATATGAACTGAACCAGGAGATGACTCATCCTCTTCTGGATACTACCCCGCGAACCAGCCAGAGTTTGTATCCACTTTTGCATCTCTTTTATCATCTGGTTCTGGCTGGGGAATTGTTCCGGAAAGTTTCCGGAAAAGGCAGCAGATTGGTTCTGGAACCAACCGAACGTCTTCAGGCGTATGGGGAATTAAAGCTCACAGAGCGATATTTCTTCCTGCTGGAGACTTTATGGACAGACACTGACTGGAAAAAACTCCAGGAGGCATGTTTTGGGGGTCCCTCATTGTATAGCGTTCACGATGTTCTAGGATATCTGAGTGAACAACAACCAGAGGTAACAATTCATCTAAGAGGCGAAGAAGTTTCTGATATGTCCCGGATGCTCTGGAATTGGGGATATTTCATACTCTATTTCTCCTTCTTCGGCTTCTGGGAGGCAACTCGCGATGAGGTGTTGATGACACAGTATTGGCCTAAACGTTCTTTCCAAGCAGAAACGATAACACCTTCGACTTTGGGGGTGACCATGGCAGAGGTCTTAAGGGAAGCAAGGAATGTGTTCTACTGGAATCTGCCACATCGTCGTGAATTCGGCGAATGGGGCGCCATACCCGGATCTCCGCTCCCCGGCGGAGACCCGGTAACACTTTTTGAGCTGGAGCCAGGGCGGAAAAGGTCAAAAGCAGCAATTGTGGTGGACAAAGGAAAACCCGGAGACCCATTCTTCCTGCCATTTATCCCACTTTTTGCAGAGGGAGAATTGCAAAAAACGCTTCCCCGCGAAGGAATTGAATTTGTGGCTGGAACTTATGTCTTCAGGGTGGCTCTGGCTAAGAACCTCTGGAGGCGGATTGAGATATCTGCAGACCATACTCTGCTTGACCTTCATCGTTCTATCCAGAAAGCATACAATTTCGATGATGACCATCTTTATTCCTTTTTTATGGATGGCAAACCCTGGTCTCGTGAACAATTTGTTTCCCCTTATGATGAAGAAGGTCCGTATGTAGATGAGGTTAGTATCGGCGAGTTGGGGCTACGTGTAGGACAGAACATTCTATATATGTTTGATTACGGCACTGAATGGCGTTTTCGAGTGGAATTGGAAGAGATACGGAGAGAAGGTCCTGAACCACGCACACCCAAAATCATTGAGAAGATGGGGGAAGCGCCTGAACAATATGAATACTACGATGAATAATATTTTGGTGCCCCTTGCAGGGATGCGGGCAACATCGTATATGATTTAGGGGCATTAAGCGAAATGCCGCCTGGCAGTTGGATGTGGCAAGATAATGGACAAGAATCACGTTCTCAGAGTTGCTGCAGGTGAGTTTGCTTTGAAGGTACGCAAGCTATCAAGTCCTCTTGAAATCGCCATAGTGGGTTCTGTTGCCGGAGGTGACCCTTATCCTGATGATCTCGATCTGGCTATCATCATCAGCAACACAGGCGAGATCGCAACCATAGCGAAGTATGCACGACAGATGAGCCGGCATTATCATGGCTGGGAGGTCTTTCTCTTTGATTATGATCTCTCTTTGATGGGCAGGATCTGCCACCGTAGAGAGTGCCTGGGACAATCTGTTGAGTGCTATGTTCCGGGTTGCGGCAAGCCACCGCATGTGAAGGTGAATCCCGAGTTTGAATACGACGAGGAGATGTTTCTAACCTCGCCCATCAATGTTCTCTACACATCTTTTGAAACGAGTCGTTTACTTGCACGCAAGGATGAGTTAGGCATTGTTGAATCACGGAGCTACCCTGTACTGGAGGATATCAGGATAGAGTGCATACGTTGCGGCGAAACATTCGTGTTCACNNGAAACGGGGGCTCATTCAACCCAAACGATGTCCGGATTGCATAGAACAGGAATATGAGGGATAAGGGGGTTTAAGAATGCTTCTGAAGAAGGTATGAGGATGACTGACCCTGATAGGATGCGGCTGTGGACGATTCAGACAAAAGAAACATGGGAACGTGCAGAGAAATCAGGTGTGCTCGAGTTTAACGAAATTGCGGATAAGGAGATTGATGATTGGTTCAGACCTGCATACGATTGGATGGTCGGACAACTCGAAGAACGGGTGAAAGAATATCCGTGCAACAAATATCCGATATGGGCATGGTATCATCCGAAACCTGATTTGCGGCGGAGCGGACACCTGCCTCGTGATACAATGGGGGTGCGAGTGGAATTTCTTGTTGACTCTGATAGAGTATTACTATCAGACTTTGAAGCGTGGCATGCGGTGCTCAATTGCTGGTATCTGTCTTTGTCCGAGGAGGAAAGTGATAATTGGGACGAACGCTCTGAAAGGGCAGGAATAAAAGGCGGCTGGGAGAATTGGCAGCCACCTTCACCGTTTAAGGAAGAGATCTTGAAGAGCTGGGAACGAATCTTCGATCAGGAGCTTTTGAGCAAGCACTCGGAATGGATAGGCGGAGAGGCGATGCAAGTCTGCATCGAAAAGGTATGTGTAAATGAAGTGGTGGATGTGACATATTTTAAAGCGAGATAAAAGCGGCGTAGAACGGGGCGTATCTGGATTTATCCATCGCCTTCGTCCAAATTTGCTCTGTTGCTGCCATGGAACCATGACTGCACTATAATCGATGCGGTGCGCAAGAGAAACGGCGATGGAAAGCAGACGTTGCTTTTTGAGTACACCGAAAAGAACCCGCCGCTCCGTGAGGCGATTGAGTTCTACAAGCACCCGCACAACTGGTCAAACCGCATGGTGGTAGGAGACGGCCTCTTGGTGATGAACTCGCTTCTTTAGAAGGAGGCGATGGCTGGGAATGTGCAGATGATCTACATCGACCCGCCTTACGGGATCAAGTACGGCAGCAACTTCCAGCCGTTTGTGAACAAGCGGGATATGAAGGACAAAAAGGACGAGGATCTGACGCAGGAGCCAGAGATGATCAAGGCGTTTCGGGATACGTGGAAGCTTGGGATTCATTCGTATCTCTCGTATCTGCGGGATCGGCTGCTGCTGCTGGCACGGGAGCTTCTGACCGAGGGCGGGGGTGTGTCAATGCCCACGTTCACCCCAATCTCGGCAAATGATTAAATAATAGCAATGCCATAAAGATTTTACATGGCGTGGAATGACAATTTGGAGCCCCCGCATCGGGATGTAGCTGCATATCCTGATTCACCTCTGCGGGTACTTGCGGGACCTGGCACCGGTAAAACGTTTGCTATTATGAGGCGGGTGTCAAGACTTCTTGAAGAATGTGAAAATCCTAAAGATATCCTTCTTGTAACATTTACAAGAATGGCAGCTAAGGACTTGGTGGGAAAGATTTCAGAGCTCGGTATTCCCGAAGCAGATAACGTCGTTGCAAAAACATTGCACAGTCTTTCTTTCTCAATGCTCCAAAGCGAACAAGTTATTGAGGCAACAGGTAGAACCCCCAGAACATTGCTTAAATTTGAAATGAATCCTTTAGCAGCCGCGCATAATTAAGTTGAACAAAATCAACTTTTTCGCGGACAAATCTTGTAATTCCATTCGCCATGAAAATCATCTCTTTCGATGTTCACTTTAGCCATTTCTTTGTCCGAAACTTTGATTCCCGTCTGATATTCATTTTCATCCAACTCA